>CAZKNQ010000021.1:0-10143 GCA_964554225.1 uncultured Candidatus Planktophila sp. | reverse complement strand
AGATTAAGGACGATTACCGTGCCAGTTCCAAAGCGAAAGATGTCTCGTTCGAAGACTCGTTCACGCCGCTCTATGTGGAAAACAACCGCAGCAACTCTTGCAGCATGCCCACAGTGCCAGCAGCCAAAGCTCACACATACAGCATGCCCAACCTGCGGAACATATAACCGCCGCCAGGTTCTCGAGGTCTGATCTGTTCTCTTCTTTAACTGCGCAACTTGGGATCTCGTTAAAGCCCGAATTGCTCGAGTTAGCGTTTACCCACCGCTCATTTGCCTATGAGTCAGGTGCTAAAGAAACAAATGAACGTTTAGAGTTTTTGGGTGATTCAGTACTGGGTTTAATTGTTACTGAAGAGCTTTATCTGCGCTATCCAGATTTAGATGAGTCACGTTTATCTCCGCTGCGATCCGGAATTGTAAATATGCGGGCGCTCGCCGAGATCGCGCGCACACTTGAACTCGGAAAATATATTCGCCTTGGAAAAGGTGAAGAAGTCACGGGCGGGCGTGATAAGAACTCACTTCTCGCAGATGCTCTGGAAGCATTGATTGGAGCCATTTATCTGGAGTGTGGATTTGCAACAACCACTTCCGTTGTTCGAACGCTTATCAATGAAACCCTAGAAAACGCTATGGCAAAGGGCGCTGGGCTAGATGGGAAGACTGCGCTACAAGAATTAGTTTCATCACTTGGAAAAGGCACCCTCGAATATTTAGTAACTGAAGAAGGCCCTGACCACGATAAGAGTTTTACCGCTGTCGCAATGGTTTCTGGTGAAGCAGTTGCGCAAGGTGTCGGTAAAAGCAAACGCGAAGCAGAGCAATCTGCGGCGCGAACTGCCTACGAAATTCTCGCAACCCTCAAGTAGTACTTCACTCGCGTCACGCACATAAAGACGCCACCTAAACGGTAGGTTTACGCCGTGTATTTAAAGAGTATGACGCTGAAAGGATTTAAATCCTTCGCGTCGGCAACGACGCTTCGCCTGGAACCGGGCATCACCTGCGTCGTCGGACCTAACGGCTCTGGAAAATCAAACGTTGTAGATGCCCTGACTTGGGTTATGGGCGAGCAAGGTGCGAAGTCTCTTCGCGGCGGCAAGATGGAAGATGTCATCTTTGCCGGAACAAGTGGACGCGCACCGCTTGGTCGCGCAGAGGTTTCGTTAACTATCGATAACACCGATGGCGCGCTTCCCATCGATTACACCGAAGTAACTATCTCCCGCATTCTCTTCCGCAACGGTCAGAGTGAGTACCAAATAAATGGTGAAGCATCTCGTTTATTAGATATCCAAGAGTTATTGAGTGATTCCGGCATCGGTCGCGAAATGCACGTAATAGTGGGGCAAGGCCAACTTGATGCGATCTTGATGGCAACGCCTGAAGAACGCCGTGGATTTATTGAGGAGGCAGCTGGAGTTCTAAAGCATCGCAAACGTAAAGAGAAAGCGATACGCAAATTAGATTCCATGCAGGCAAATCTCGCCCGCGTTCAGGATCTAACGGTTGAACTCCGTCGCCAACTGCGCCCACTTGGTAAGCAAGCAGAAGTTGCCAAGAAGGCAGCAACAATTCAGGCAGATCTACGTGATGCCAAGTTGCGTTTGCTCGCCGATGATTACATCTCGCTCTCTAAAACTCTTGATGCTGAAGTAGCTGACGAGACCGCACTTCGTGAACGACGCTCGCTGGTTGAAGAAGAGCTAGATAAAGTTAGATCACGTGAAGAATCACTCGATGCACAAGCTGCCTTTGAAAGTCCACTCCTAATTGCGGCACAAGAAAATTTCTATGCACTTAGCGCGCTTCGCGAAAAATTCCGCGGAACTCAATCACTTGCCCAAGAGCGTTCACGTTTCTTAGCCGAAGAGGCAGAAGAAGCGCGGAGCGCAGGTCGTGACCCTGAAGCACTTGATCAAGAAGCTCAAGCGCTGCGCCAGCAAGAAGCGCAATTACGCATCGAGGTTCAAAATGCGCAGGCGCATTTGCAAGCAACAACGCTAAAACTTGCCAGTTCTGAACAATCTTTAAAAGTTGAAGAAGATAAAATTGCAGCAGCGATGCGCGCAATCGCTGATCAGCGAGAAGGTACAGCGCGTCAAGAAGGACACATCAAGTCATTGGCCGCTCGACTTGAAGCAATTGCTGAAGAAATTGCACGTTTAGTAAAAGCCCGCGATGAAGCGCAATCACGTGCCGAGAGTGCACAGCGCCAGTACTCAACTCTCGAGATGGATATTGCTGGGGCAGATGCCGGAGAACTTGGGCTCGACTCTGAATTTGAAGTCGCTAAGCGATCTTTAGATGGCGCCAAAGCCCATCTCAATTCTCTTATTGAGGCAGAACGCGCCGCTGATCGTGAGCGAAATGCTGTCGAATCTAAATTAGAAGCGATGCTGTTAACCTCGCAATCACGCGATGGAGGAGCAGCGCTATTGCGGGATTCTCGCGGATTAACAATTCTTGGAAGTATTGCCTCCCTCGTTCAAATTGATTCTGGATGGGAATCTGCAACTGCAGCCGCGCTCGGCACACTTTCTGAGGCAATAGTTGTACGTGACTTAAATTCTGCAATAAGTGCACTAACAACGATGCGCTCTGAGAACTTGGGACAAGCCGATGTTCTTGTCTATGAACCAGGTTCTCATAATTCAACTTCTGTCCCTGCCGGTCTCACAGCGCTCACTTCACATGTTCGCTCTTCTGAGATCTCAGAACTCCTGGCTTCACTTCTCTCAAACACGGTAGTTGCAGAAAGTGCTCGTGAGGCCGAAGGCATTATTCGCTCCCACCCAAGCGTCACGGTTGTAACTCGCGATGGCGATGTAATCACCGCCAAACGTGCTCGCGGTGGTTCAGCGTCATCTACTTCTCTGATTGAAATTAATGCGCTAGTCCAAGAGTTAAAGGCCAAGCTCGAGGTAATTACCCATAATTGTGATCGCATTAAATTTGAGATCTCCACCGCGCAGGGCGATGTAGAAAGCAAACAGAGCACATTTGATATTGCACTTTCTAAGTTAAATGAATCCGATGCGCGAATTTCTGCCTTAACGGAGCAACTAGCAGTTGCTGGCCAGAATATGAAGTCTGCATCCGCTGAAGTTGAGCGCTTAAATGCCGCGATCACCGAAGCGAATTCGGCGAAGGGGCGCGATGAGAATGAACTTTCGATCGCATCTGCACAACTGCAGCAACGTGGCGAAATCGGCGAACCTGATCACAGTATTGCTGAAAACTTAAGAAATGAAGTTTCTCTTGCACGCACAGCTGAAGTTGAAGCGCGTCTTGCCGTTCGCACTAGCGAGGAGCGCGTGGATTCAATCGCGGCTCGTGCCAAGGCGCTTGAAGATTCTGCTAACGCCGAACGAGAAGCATCTGAGCGTGCAGTATCACGTCGTGGCGCACGCGCACGTGGCGCACTGATCTCTTCCGCTATTGCGGAAGCTGCATATGAAGCGTTAATCCATATTGAACGTTCTATCGCCAAGGCTGCTACAGAGCGCGCCCGTCTTGAAGCCTCTCGTTCTGATCGCGAAGGCGAAACGCTGACTGTGCGATCACGCGGTCGCGAATTAGCGGCAGAACTTGAGCAATTGACTTCATCGGTTCATAAAGATGAGATTGCTCGCGCTGAACAACGCATGCGTATCGAAGTTCTCGAGACCAAGGCAGTTGAAGAACTGGGTGTTGACATGACAACACTTGTCAACGAGTACGGTCCTCATAACGATGTACCAACATTTATCGAGACCGAAACCGGCGAAATTGTTGCGACGGAATTGATCCCGTATCGCCGCGATCAGCAAGAAAAGCGTTTAGCTGCAACAGAGCGCTCACTTACTCTTCTCGGTAAAATTAATCCTTTAGCTCTAGAAGAGTACAACGCACTTGAAGAGCGCCTTAAATTCTTGGCAGAGCAATTAGAAGATCTAAAGCGCACCAAGAAAGATCTCTTGGACATCATTAAAGAGGTAGATGATCGTGTTCAACAGATCTTCATGGAAGCCTACGAAGAAACTGCTAAACACTTTGAAGATATCTTTGCGCGCTTATTCCCGGGTGGAGATGGTCGCTTAATTCTCACAAATCCTGATGATCTTCTAAATACTGGTGTTGATGTGGAAGCGCGTCCACCAGGAAAGCGCATCAAACGTCTCTCACTTCTATCGGGCGGCGAGAAATCGCTTACTGCAGTTGCTATGTTGGTAGCGATCTTTAAAGCACGTCCAAGTCCTTTCTATGTGCTTGATGAAGTTGAAGCAGCGCTCGATGATGTCAACTTAGGTCGCTTACTTGTAGTTCTGGAAGAACTTCGTGAGAGTTCACAGTTGATCATCATCACTCACCAGAAGCGCACTATGGAGATAGCTGATGCGCTCTATGGCGTAACCATGCGCGGTGACGGCGTCACTGAAGTTATTTCACAGCGCCTGCGCGAATCTGACACCGCTTAAAGGTTTTTGTGTCATGGGTATATTCAGTAAATTCATCTCAAAAATTAAAGGTGTATCAACTGCCGATCCACTTGATTGGCAAGAACTTGAAGCCGAACTACTTGCTGCAGATCTTGGCCCATCACTTACATCCTCAATTATCAAAGATGCCAAATCAATCAAGGGCGATGATGCACTCGCTTCTCTAACTCAGATATTAAATTCGAAGCTCTCAAGTAAATCCCGCACCTTAAGTAAGGCAGCCTCCACCTCAGCGCTAATCGTTGTTGGAGTAAATGGCACCGGCAAAACAACTTCAGTTGCGAAGTTAGCTGCTTCGCTAAAAGGCTCTGGCTCCTCAGTGATTCTTGCGGCTGCCGATACCTTTCGCGCTGCAGCGGTGGAACAATTGCAAACCTGGGGTTCACGTATCGGAGTTGAAGTTATTTCTGGCAAGGATGGAGCCGAGCCTGCCTCAGTCGTTTTCGATGCAGCAGCGCGCGCTGGCGATCAGCAGGTAGATTTTCTTTTAGTTGATACCGCAGGACGACTGCATAACAAGAACGATTTGATGGCTGAACTTGGCAAAGTAAAACGGGTGATTGAAAAATCTCTGCCGGTTTCAGAGGTTCTTTTGGTTATTGATGCTACGACTGGTCAAAATGGAATCACCCAGGCCAAAATTTTCACTGAAGCCGTTGCTGTCACTGGTTTAATCGTCACCAAGTTAGATGGAAGCGCGCGCGGGGGAGTAGCCCTTGCTATTGAAAGCGCCCTGGATATTCCGATCAAGTATGTCGGTACCGGAGAAACTGAATCAGATTTCGCCGCATTCGACTCAGAGCGTTATATCTCAGGCTTAATAGGCGAATAGCCTTCCTATCCCGCACTTGGCGTAACACAGATGTAACAAATTTCCCGATTTCGTGACCCCGACTTAACCTAGAAAACGAGCCCCTGTAATCCGCCCGGAGCATCTTTTGCTCATCTCAACGGCGAGGTTTTTATGTTTTTCTACCTCTACAAAAAGGAAATGACTAATGGAAGAGATTGTTCTTAATTCCGGCGATACCGCCTGGGTATTAGCAAGTACTGCTCTCGTTCTTCTCATGACGCCAGGTTTAGCGTTCTTCTACGGCGGCATGGTTCGTACCAAGAGTGTTTTAAATATGATGATGATGTCGATGGTAACTATCGGAATCGTTAGCGTGCTGTGGGTCATCTACGGATTTGAATTGGCATTTGGATATAAGGCAAATTCAGCCTGGTATGGAAATATCTCCTTATCCGGATTAGGTGGAGTTGTTAATGATTTCACCAATAACGGTGGAGTTTATCCAATTCCAGTTCTTGTCTTTGCAGCATTCCAGTTAATGTTCGCAATCATTACTCCAGCACTGATCTCGGGTGCAATCGCAGACCGCACAAAGTTCACCGCTTGGGCGATCTTTGTCGCGATCTGGTCGACTTTGGTTTACTTCCCAGTTGCGCACTGGGTATTCGCATTCGGAAATAAAGTCGGAGACACAATTACCGGTGCAGGTTATTTAGCTAGTAGAGGCGTTCAGGATTTTGCAGGCGGAACTGCAGTGCATATCAACGCCGGCGCTGCAGGCCTAGCGCTAGCGATCGTAATTGGAAAGAGAGTTGGTTGGCGTAAAGAATCAATGCGTCCACACTCATTACCTTTGGTGATGCTCGGCGCAGGTCTTCTCTGGTTCGGCTGGTTTGGATTTAACGCCGGCTCATCACTGGCTGCAAACGGAACCGCAGCACTGGCTCTAATCAATACTCAAGTTGCAGCAGCTGCTGCGGTTCTGGGTTGGTTACTTGTAGAGAAGGTTCGTAATGGACATGCAACTTCACTTGGTGCAGCATCAGGTGCGGTAGCAGGGCTAGTTGCAATCACGCCGGCTTGTGCATTCGTGGCCCATTGGGCCGCCGTAGTAATCGGCCTGCTTGCAGGAGCGATTTGTGCGCTATCTGTCGGAATCAAATACAAACTTGGCTTCGATGATTCACTCGATGTAGTGGCAGTTCACTTAATTGGCGGAATCTGGGGATCACTTGCAATCGGCCTATTTGGCTCATCAGCGGTCAACAGCCTCAGCCTCGATGGAATCTTCTATGGTGGCGGAACAGCGCTACTTGGAAAGCAGGCGCTGGGTGTCGGACTTGTTTTCGCATACTCATTCATTGCCACACTGATCATCGGTTACGCAATTGAAAAGACAATTGGTTTCCGCGTAAAGAAAGATGCAGAAGTTGAAGGCATTGATCTAAATGAACACGCAGAGACTGCATATGAAATGACAAGTTCATCACGAGGAGGTTCACTGCTATGAAGTTAATTACAGCTATCTTGAAACCATTTAAGTTAGATGAGGTAAAAGATGCTCTGCAAGCAGCAGGCGTTACCGGAATGACAGTCTCTGAAGCCAGCGGCTTTGGACGTCAACGCGGCCACACCGAGGTCTATCGTGGTGCTGAATACACCGTTGACCTAGTACCAAAGGTTCGCCTTGAAGTGCTAGTTGATGATGCGGATGCAGCAACAATCGTTGATGTAATCGTAAAAGCGGCATCAACAGGATCGATCGGTGATGGAAAAGTTTGGACTACGCCAGTTGATTCAATCGTTCGCGTCAGAACTGGTGAACGCGGAACGGATGCGATCTAAGGGAGATAGCAAGTAAGTAAGATAGGTATATGGGTACACGTGAGCGAAGGGAGCGATCGAACGAGAGCGATCGCTTCCTGACCTCACTATTTAGCCAAATACCAGATGCAGTTAATGGGGTAGCACTCGCCGCGGTCGGTGGTTACGGCCGCGGTGAGCTATCTCCAGGATCAGATCTAGATATTCTCTTTCTACATAACGGGAGAATTGAAGAGAAATCTCTCGCAGAAATAGTAAATAAAATTCTCTACCCGCTCTGGGATAGATCTTTTAAAGTCGATCATTCTGTTAGAACCAGATCCGAAACCCGAGAGAGCGCCTCCAGCGATTTAAAAGTTGCTCTAGGGCTACTTGATATTCGATTAATTTGTGGTGATCCAGATTTAGTAGCGGCGGTGCAACACGATGCGATCGATGACTGGCGCGGTAATTCGCGCGAAAGGCTGCCTGAACTACGCCGCTCACTCGCCGATCGCCATCTTCGCGCCGGTGATCTCGCTTACCTTCTCGAACCCGATTTAAAAGAGGCTCGTGGGGGCTTGAGAGATATCAACGCACTTCGAGCGATCGCTCGCTCAGGTGCGGTCTCGATCTCCTTAGAGCACATCAGCACTGCAGAGTCAGTTTTAAACAATGTGCGCGAAGCCTTACATATAGTCACGGGTAGAGATAAGGATCGCCTACTTTTTCAAGAGCAAGATAAAGTTGCCGAACTTCTGAAATATTCCGACGCGGATGCTCTAATGAGCGATATCGCACAAGCGGCGAGATCAGTTGACTATCTTCTTGAATCAACCTGGCATCGTTTTGATCATCGGGGCAAGGATGGGCTTGGACGTTTTCTAAAGAGACCACGTACAACGCAGATTGCCCAGGGAATATCTATTGCTCATCAAGAAGTTTTTATTGATGAAGGATTTGAATTTGATAAAGACCCCGTGATTGGTTTACGCGCTGCTGCAATTGCGGCTCAGGCAGGGCTGCCGGTATCACCGACAACTTTGCAGTCTTTAGCTCAGGCATATAAATCAGGCGTTTCGAAATTACCAAACCCATGGCCGAGGGCTGCCCGTGAAAACTTAATTGCGCTAATTGGAGCTGGCGTGCCGATGGTGCGAATCTGGGAGGGACTTGATCAAGAAGAGATTCTCTTTGATTGGTTGCCTGAATGGCGCGCGGTGCGCTCCTTGCCGCAGCGCAACGCTCTGCATCGCCATACCGTTGATAGGCATATGGTTGAGACCGCAGTTTTTGCCGCAGCGCTCACGCGAAATGTGCACCGCCCAGATTTACTTCTCTTTGCTGCGCTCTTCCACGATATTGGTAAAGGAACGCAAGAAGATCACAGCGATCGCGGGGAAAAGTTGATTGAACCGCTTGCGCGCCGTATTGGCTTCGATGAAAAAGATATTGCAACATTGAAACTATTGGTAAAACATCACCTGCTGTTGAGCGCCACCGCGACGCGACGAGATTTAGATGATCCCGCGACTATCGCCAGTGTGACTTCGGTGATTCCTGATTTACAGACTCTGGAACTCTTGCATGCGCTCAGTATCGCCGATGGACAGGCAACGGGGCGGGCGGCATGGAGTGATTGGAAAGAGAGTTTGTTAAGCGATCTTGTAAGTCGGGTGACATCGGCGCTTACTGACAACACGATAGCGAGACAACCAGAATTTACAAATGAGCAGAGAGTTTTAGCAGATAGCGGCGAACTTCAAGTTAAAATCGAAGCACGCGATCCCGATTTTGCAATCGAAATTATCGCTCCAGATAGAACAGGACTTCTATCTATCGTTGCCGGAGTTTTAAACCTGGCTAGATTCGATGTGCGTTCCGCGCGTACGCAAACGATCGGCAAGAGCGCAATCATGAAGTGGATTGTTACGCCTAGCCAATTCGCCCCATCGGTCGATGAGGGTGCGATAAAAGCCGCAATTGCCGAAGCTTTGGCGGATGCCTCTGATTTAACTGAGAGAATAAAACGACGCGTTGCAGATTACGCAAATATTCCGTCAATTCCGGTTCCGCTTCCGATTGTTGAAACTTTCATGGATTCGGCAACTGATGCAACAATTATTGAAGTTAGAAGCCATGACCGACCTGCACTGTTATTTGGAATTGGCGATGTAATTACCAAATCACAAGTAGATATTCGCTCCGCAATCGTTACAACTTTGGGGGCGGAAGCGATAGATACCCTTTATGTAACTGAAATTGGTGGGGGAGCGCTCTCTCCTGAGCGCGCTCAAGAACTAGCCAATCGCCTATCCAGCGCCCTTGCTTAATTAAGCTTTCAAGTACTATTGCCACCTTATGTTTGACAGCCTTTCCTCCAAATTCTCGAACGCCTTCTCATTGCTGCGTTCTCGAGGAAAGATTTCGCCGTCCGATATCGAAAATACTTGTACTGAAGTTCGAACAGCGCTTCTCGAGTCAGATGTTGCACTAATTGTCGTAGATAGCTTCATCGAAAAAATTCGCAGCAAGTCGCTGGAGGCGCTCCCAAATCTGCAATCAGGCACCAATCAAGCGCAAGCAATCTTTGAAATCGTTAACGCCGAACTAGTTGAAATCCTAGGCGGTTCAGCGCGCCGAGTTCGTTTTGCGAAGACTGCTCCAACGGTAATTATGTTGGCTGGTTTGCAAGGTGCAGGTAAGACAACTTTGGCTGGAAAACTTGCCAAGTTCTATGCCGACCAAGGGAACACTCCACTTCTGATTGCATCAGACTTACAACGTCCAAATGCAGTAAACCAATTACAAGTTGTTGGCGGAAGTGTTGGCGTTCCGGTCTTTGCACCAGAACCTGGAAATGGAGTTGGCAATCCAGTAAAGGTTGCAGAGCAAGGAATCGCATTCGCTAAATCAAAGTTGTACAACATGGTCATCGTAGATACCGCAGGTCGCCTAGGTGTAGATGAAGATTTGATGCGCGAGGCTATAGCTATCCGTGATGCAATTTCGCCAGATGAGATCCTCTTCGTTGTAGATGCGATGATCGGTCAAGATGCAGTAC
>CAZKNQ010000020.1:0-10448 GCA_964554225.1 uncultured Candidatus Planktophila sp. | reverse complement strand
TGGAACGGTAGGTTTTTTGTAAGCGATCCCCAGGAAGCTGCGATGCTCGCCGAGATCGTTGATGTAAAACCTACCGTTCCACACAACGTGGCTAATGCCTTGGCCGCAGCAGGGCTGGTTCGAGCCCTTGGCGTATCTCCGGAAGCAGTTCGCAGCGCCCTACAAAATTTCTCACTGGGCAGACATCGCATCGAAGAAGTAGCCAATATAAATGGAATCTCTTGGGTAAATGATTCCAAGGCTACAAACCCGCACGCCACCGCTGCTTCGCTGAATTCGTCGCTATCTTCAATCTGGATTGCAGGTGGTTTAGCTAAAGGTTCAGAAATGCGCGAACTAATTGCTAAGTGCAAATCAAGAATTAAAGTTGCAATTCTTATCGGTACCGATCGCGAGTTAATTGCCGATGAACTGCGTTCACAAGCGCCAGAAATTGAAATCGTGTATGTCGATGCGCCAAGCACATATCAGCGAGGCGGAACCGATAATTCACTGATGGAGGCGGTCGTTAAGGCTGCCGCGGAACGCGCTAAAGCGGGGGACCGAGTTTTGCTCGCTCCAGCTTGCGCATCCATGGATCAATTCATCTCCTACTCCGATCGTGGAGATAGGTTTGCAGCAGCGGTTAAGAAAGTAGTCCAATGAGCGCCCCGGCCAAATTCTTTGTAAAACCAGTTAATAATTTCTATATCTTGATTGGCAGTTCGCTAGCGCTCTCGGTAATTGGTTTAGTGATGGTCTTTTCTGCCTCCTCTATCCACTCACTTGATACTCGTGGTAATGCGGTTGCTATCGTTCTGCGACAAGGCTTCTTCTTTGCGCTCTCTATACCGTTGGCAATCTTTCTCTCGCAACGCTCACTAGCCCAGTGGCGGTTATTGGCGAGATTTGGCTTACTGATTTCAGTTGCCATTCTTGCTGTATTACAGATACCGGGCGTTGGTAAGACTGTTAACGGAAACACCAACTGGATTGCACTTCCATTTGTTGATGTCCAGCCAAGTGAACTTGCTAAGTTCCTCTTAATTCTTTGGGCTAGTTATTTACTTGCAAATCAAGAGAAAAACGGAAAGACGCGTATCAATGTCTTTGCTTTAATTACACCGGGTTTTATGGTCGTTATCTTTTTGATCTTATTAGGTCATGATCTGGGCACTGCGTGCGTTGTCGCCGCGATACTCGGTGGCTTGCTCTTTGTCTCCGGTGTGGAACTCCGCTTGCTAGGTTCATTGGTCGCGGCTGGAGCAGTTGTGCTGGCCGCCTTAATCGCCACCGCTGGTTACCGTGCCGCACGATTTCTTGTAGTACTTGATCCATTTGCAGCAGAGCAATATAAAAATGCGGGTTGGCAGCCAGCACATAGTTTGCTCGGACTTGCATCGGGAGGAATTTTTGGTGTTGGTTTAGGTGGAAGTCGCCAAAAGTGGGGCAACCTTGCTGAAGCGCACACCGACTTTATCTTTGCAGTGATTGGTGAAGAACTTGGATTACTTGGAACGCTTGCAGTACTTGCGCTTTTGGCAGCGCTGATCTTTTCAGTATTTAAAATTGCGCTGCGTTGCAAAGATCCTATGTCTCGTTACGTTGGTTCCGGAATCGGATGCTGGATCGCAGTACAGACGATTCTAAATATTGGTTCTGCAACTAGTGTTCTACCAGTTGTTGGTGTAACCCTGCCCTTTGTTTCATATGGTGGCTCGGCGCTAATCTCGCTCTATTTAGGACTTAGCTATGTAATTGGTAGCGCTTTACGCGACCCTGAAGTAACTAATGAACTCCAGAAAGCGTTGGAGCGGCGTAGATTACGCACATCATGAAGATCGTTCTTGCCGGCGGTGGAACAGCTGGCCATGTCGAACCTGCGCTAGCGGTTGCTCGCACTTGGCGCGTCAACCACCCAAACGATGAAATTGAATTTCTTGGAACCACGTCAGGACTTGAGAACCAATTAGTTCCTGCCGCTGGATTTAAACTTTCCCATATCTCTAAGGTGGTCATACCGCGCAAGATCTCACTCTCGCTCTTCGTTGCACCTACGACCTTGACCCAGGCCTTTCTCGAAGCTCGCGCCGGCCTTAAGGGAGCAGATCTCTTAATTGGTTTTGGGGGATACGTTTCTGCACCTGCTTACCTAGCAGCCCGTTCTTTAAATATTCCGATAGTGATACATGAAGCAAATGCCAAGCCCGGTTTAGCAAATCGACTGGGTGCGCGTCTCACAAATTATCTGGCAGTTGCTCAACCGGTCAGATCTGGAAAATTAAGCAGCGCTCTCATCACTGGATTGCCTTTACGTTCTGATGTCGCTAACGCGCTTGTGAAAAGCGGTAATGATTGGGTAGCAGCGCGCACCAAGGCAAAAGCGGCGCTCGGAATGAGCGGTAACGCCCCAGTTATTGCAATTTTCTTTGGTTCCCAAGGTTCAGTTGCGCTAAATAAAGTAATCGCTGAATCTCTACCAATCTTCGAAAATACCGGCGTACGGGTACTTCATGCGGTTGGAAAATCTAATCAACTTCCTAAATCTGGTCCAAGTTACAAGCCAGTCGCATATATCGAAGATATGGCAAGTCTTTACCTAGCCGCTGATTTGATCATCGCGCGCAGTGGCGCGGTTACATGTTCTGAAGTAAATGCGCTCGGCAAGTATGCGCTCTTTATTCCACTACCGATAGGAAATGGCGAACAAAAAGTCAATGCGCGTTTAGTTACTGAACAATCACGTGGCGAAATTCTTGACCAGCGCGAATTCACTACGCAATGGATCGAAAAGCATTTGGATCGCTTGCTAAAAAATAGCGAGATGGCTAGCGCTGCAGGAAACCCTTCTGATCTACACGCCAGCGAAAAGATCGTGGCTTTGATGGAAGAAGCTTTGAAAGTGAAGGCGAAGTAATGGCTAACGATCTTTCGAAGTGGTCGGGCAAGCGTCTGCACTTCATCGGTATAGGTGGCGCTGGCATGAGTGGCCTTGCGCGCATCGCCCTTTCTCATGGAATAACAGTTACCGGATCCGATGCTAAAGATTCAACGGTGTTAAGCGCCTTGCAGGCACTTGGTGCGCAAGTTTGGCCAGAACATAAAGCCAGCCAAGTAGATGGTGCGGATTTCATTGTTTACTCAACCGCGATTGGTGCCAGCAATGTTGAATTAACTCGCGCCAAAGAGCTGCAGATTCCATTGCTGACTCGTGCGCAAGCGTTAGCAACGCTGATGTCGCAAGATCGCAGCATTGCTGTCGCCGGAACCCATGGCAAGACCACAACCTCTTCGATGTTAACTGTCGCTCTGCAATCATGTGGGCTAGATCCTTCATTTGCTATTGGCGGCACGCTTACCTCATCTGGCTCAAATGCCCATAAAGGCACCGGCGATCTCTTCGTCGCAGAAGCCGATGAATCTGATGGTTCTTTTATTGAATATCACCCCAGCGCTGCGATAGTTACAAATATTGAACATGATCACGTCGACTTCTTCGCAAAACCTGAGGATGTAACCAACGCATTTATTGCTTTCGCCGCAACCATTAGCAAAGATGGAATTCTGGTTTATTGTGCCGACGATGCAGGTTCTTCCGCGCTGGGAAGCGGCACAACACTCCGTGAAGATATAACTCTCATCTCTTACGGAACAACCGAAGGTAGCGACCTCTACATTGATTCGATAAACCTCTTGGCGATGGGATCAACAGCCAGAGCGCTCTGGAAAGGGCGACTAATCGGAACTCTCTCACTACAAGTTCCTGGTTTACACAATGTCTTAAATGCCGGTGCAGCCTTAGCGATGGGTTTGGCCCTTGGCGCACCCGCTGCCGAACTACTTGCAGGTTTAGCAAGTTTCCATGGCGCAGGGCGCCGTTTTGAGTTAAAGGGAACAGTCCATGGAATACGTGTAATCGATGATTACGGACACCACCCAACTGAAATTACCGTTACATTAAACGCGGCCAAGAGATATGTTGGTGATGGAAGAGTTCTTGCGATATTTCAACCGCACCGTTATTCGCGAACACAAGCATTTATGAAGGATTTTTCAACGGCTTTAGATATAGCCGATGAAGTAATTCTCCTTGAAATCTATGCTGCATCCGAGAAACCTATTCCCGGTGTAAGCGCTGCGCAGATCGCATCCGCAATGAAACGCGGCCAATTTATTCCAAACTTTATCGAAGCATCTGACTGGGTTATCGAAAATGCAAAACCAGGAGATGTAATCCTGACCCTTGGTGCTGGCGATGTGAATTCACTGGCGCCAATTATCTGCGATGGGCTGGCGCGCCGATTTAACTCACCGGTCTAAAGATCTGACAAGAAAAAATGAAGATAAGCCCTAAAACTGCGCGCATCACAATTGTTGTCATTCTCATCTTTGGCGCCGGGTCTTACCTTTTGGGTTGGTCTCCGCTACTTTCAGTTAGAAGCGTTGAAATAGTTGGAGCGCCAACTAAAGAGAGTCAGCTGGCGATTTCGCGCTCGTTGAATATTTCTGAAGGGGACAAGTTGGCAAGAGTCGATCCGCGGGCTCTATCAAATCGACTTCGCTCTTTTGATTGGATTGAAAATTCGCAGGTTTCAAGAAATTGGATCTCTGGAAAGGTTTCGATTTCGATTACAACCAGAACGCCGATAGCCCTATATAGCGAGCCGGGTAAACCTCAAGTAGTACTTGACTCTTCAGGTAAGACTTTCGCGACCCCTGCCGAAATTGAAGATGGGCTTCCGAGGGTGAGTGCAAAATCAGTGGCCGGCGGATTGGCAGCGATCAAAGTCTTTACCGCACTTCCGGAAAGTTTTAGCAAAAATATTGATCGCATGAGCGCTGCTCGCACCAATAACTTCTTGATTTACGGCAAATTTCAAGGACAGGATCTGCGAATTATTTGGGGAGATGGCGAAGAAACAGATCTGAAAGTTCAGGTAATCGAGGCGCTACTAATGCGAGATGAGAATAAGAATTTGCGGATGATTGATGTCAGCGCCCCCCATGCCCCGATTGTTAAATGAAATACAGTGAATCGAAATATAAATTTTCAATGATTATTCAATTGCTAAACTTTAAATCTCTAGAAAAATTCTTTGAGTCGGTCTTTGCTTTCGCTTGCTTAACGCCTTACGTTGCCCTTATTACAGAGAGTAGAAATGTAATTCTCAAGTAGAGGTTTACAGTTCTAAAGGGGGATATTGTGGCTGCACCACAGAATTATTTAGCTGTCATCAAAGTAGTTGGAATTGGTGGCGGTGGAGTCAATGCAATCAATCGCATGATTGATGTTGGATTAAAAGGCGTTGAGTTCATTGCAATTAACACCGATGCACAACATCTATTGATGAGCGATGCTGATGTGAAACTAGATATTGGTCGCGCATCAACAAAGGGTCTTGGTGCAGGTGCTGCTCCTGAAAAAGGACGTCAAGCAGCAATCGATCACACAGAAGATATTGAAGAAATTCTACGTGGTGCAGATATGGTCTTTGTCACCGCAGGTGAAGGTGGTGGCACCGGTACAGGTGGTGCACCAATCGTTGCCAAGATCGCACGCGATCTAGGTGCGTTAACAATCGGCGTTGTCACTCGTCCATTCTCATTCGAAGGAAAGATTCGCTCATCACAAGCAGATGAAGGAATCGAGCTACTACGTGCAGAAGTAGATACCTTGATTGTTATTCCAAATGATCGTTTGCTTGCAATTTCAGATCGCAACATAACTGCAGTCGATGCATTTAAGAGCGCCGATCAAGTTCTGCTTTCAGGCGTTCAAGGAATTACTGAAATCATTACACAGCCAGGTCTTATCAACCTTGACTTCGCGGATGTGAAGACAGTTATGACAGATGCTGGATCAGCGCTTATGGGAATCGGATCTGCGCGCGGTGAAAATCGTGCAACACGTGCTGCAGAACTTGCGATCTCAAGCCCGCTTCTCGAAGCATCCATCGATGGCGCTATGGGAGTTCTACTCTCTGTTGCAGGCGGTTCAGATCTTGGCCTATTTGAGATCAATGAAGCGTGCGAACTTGTTCAAGCAGCAGCGCATCCCAACGCCCGCATCATCTTCGGTACAACTATCGATGATGCTCTAGGCGATGAAGTTCGTATCACCGTTATTGCAGCAGGCTTTGATGGCGGCGAGCCAAAAAAGGTTTCCGTTCCGGTAATTGATAAGGCGAGCCTGTCAGGTATCGCAGATCCAATTCCAAGTAACGATCCAATTTCGGTCGCTCTTGATCTCGATGGCAGCGCACCTCGTAAGCGCGTTACCTTTGAAGATCTCGTTGCTGAAGACGAGATCGACGTTCCCGACTTTATGAAGTAATTAGCTCCACTCCAGAAGCGAGTGAGCTAAAAATGGGAACCTTCTTTACCGATCGCTTAGGCGGCGCTAGTTCTAACAATTTTGCATCTCTAAATCTCGGATATCACGTGGGTGATTCCCCCGAAATGGTCGCCGCAAATCGCTCACTGATTTCAACTAAGTTTGGACCGACTCAATATATGAACCAAGTCCATGGAAATCGCGTAGCGATCATCGAAGAAGTTACTGACG
Organism: uncultured Candidatus Planktophila sp.; assembly: GCA_964554225.1. Taxonomy (GTDB): domain Bacteria; phylum Actinomycetota; class Actinomycetes; order Nanopelagicales; family Nanopelagicaceae; genus Planktophila. The sequence continues at coordinate 3,904 of CAZKNQ010000020.1, read as the reverse complement.
AATATCCGACGGCGGATGCTTTAGTTACCGGCATTCCAGGAATAACACTTGCGGTGATGGTTGCAGATTGCATTCCACTCTTGCTTAAGTCACAGGATGCGGTAGCGGCAGTCCACGTTGGTCGTAAGGGTTTGTTAAACCGAGTGGCCGAGAAAGCGATAGATGTGATGCGCGAAATTTCCGATGCGCAGATATCTGCGATTATCGGACCTGCGATTTGTGGCAAGTGTTATGAAGTCTCGCCCGAAATTTTTAGTGAGGTGACGCAAAGCCATCCGGAAAGCGCAAGCCAAACGGCATCGAATACTCCATCTTTAGATCTAGTTTCTGCGCTTATCTCAGATCTTAAAAAATCAGGGATTACAGAGATCGATAACCAAAGTCGCTGCACATTAGAAGACCAAAATCTCTACTCTTACAGAAGAGATGGAGCCACCGGGCGCCAAGCAGGGTTGGTCTGGCTATGACAGAGCGCCGTGAATTTTTAAGCAACTCATTGCAAGATGTGAAGTCGCGCATTGCAAAGGCCGCACAATTAGCTGGTCGCGATCTAGCCGAGATAACTTTGATCGCTGTTACAAAAACTTATCCAGCCTCTGATGTGGCAATTCTCCGTGACCTGGGCGAAAGTAATTTTGGCGAAAACCGAACCGAGGAAGGTTCAGTTAAATCACTGGAAGTACCCGGGATTTGGCATTATCAAGGACAAGTGCAGAGTCGTAAGTTACGTGAGATTGCCGCTTGGGCAAATGTGATTCATTCACTTGATCAGGTAAGTCATATCGAAAAGTTAAATCGCATCTGTGAAGAAACAAGTAAAAAAATTGGCGTCTTTATTCAGCTCTCACTAGATGGCGCACCCGATAGAGGGGGAGTAGTTGAACAAGAGTTGGCCGGGCTAGGTGATGCGGTCGCGGCAAGTTCAGGGCTAGAACTAAAGGGCGTTATGTGCGTTCCTCCCGTTGAATACGAACATCAACTCGCCTTCGCCGAAATTGCGCAGATTCACCAACGATTTACCAGCAGATTCCCAAGCGCCATATCGCTATCGGCGGGGATGAGTTCTGACTTTGAAATCGCTATCGCCCACGGTGCGACACATATACGGGTAGGTAGCCAAATCCTCGGTTCGCGGACCTATCACCCCTAACCTTTACCTATGTCTGCACTCAATAAAATGATGGGCTACCTCGGTTTGGTAGATACCGATGAAGAGGCTCAACAACAAGAAACAACTCCAGTTCGCAACACCGAACGCCCTGCACGCGAGATTGCACGTCCATCTCGTGATCGCGCCGGCGTAACAGTCGTTGGTTCAACTGTCGCAGTTGCTCCAGTCCAAGATTCGAATTACCACATCATTACTTTGCAACCACGTTCTTACTCTGAAGCTCGCAAAATGGGTGAGCACTACCGCGAAGGAAATCCAGTCATCATCAATCTCGATGATATGGAAGAGAGCGAACGTAAGCGTCTAGTTGACTTCGCAAGCGGTCTGGTATTTGGTCTACACGGTCGTATCGAGCGCGTTAGCCACAAAGTCTTCCTTCTCTCGCCTGCAAATGTAAATGTCAGCAGTGAAGATAAAACTGCAGCGGCTCAAGCAAGCTTCTTTAACCAGAGCTGATAAAAGAACCTTCCCTCTCAATTAATGATTACTTCGCTCCTGCTCACTCTGCTTGATCTCTTCAAGTATGCGCTTTTCATTCGCTTAATCGTCGATTACGCCAGAATATTTGCACCAAATTGGCGACCTAAATCTTTCTTGATCGCCTTCTTTGAATTAATTTACTCAATCACCGATCCACCAATGAAGTTTGTGGGACGCTTCGTGCCGCCGCTGCGTTTGGGTGGAGTAGCGATTGATCTTTCATTTATCGTTCTCTTGATCGGCATTAGCCTGGCCAAGAGCATCATTATCGTTGTACTTTAAATAAAACTTTCTAAGCTTTTTTAAGTACTACTTCGATCCCAAGTTCATTTTCGCTAGTTGCAATCGTTTCATCGCGCTCGAAGTCGAGGGCAAGTACTTCATCGCTGATATGCGCCTTTGCACTTGTAATTGCAGATACAACTGATTGCTCTGCGTTCCAGCGAACTGAAATTCGGTCAGAGATTTCAAAACCATCGCTCTTACGACGTTCTTGGATAAAGCGGATTACTTCACGAACGTTTCCGGCTTCAATTAACTCGGGTGTTAGCGCTAGATCAAGGGCGACTGATTCGCCATCGTGGCTTGCCACCATCCAGCCAGATTTTGGAACTTCGGTAACTACTAGATCAGCAAGATCTATCTCCCATGTACCAACCTTGGCGCTGCCAGTCTTGCGAAGACCTTTAACTAACTCGGTGGCATCGGTTGCAGCGATCGCCTTGGCAATGTCTTGAACCTCTTTGCCGAATTTAGCTCCAAGTGATTTGAAGTTAGCCTTAACAGAGATATCAACTAAATCTCCATCAGCATCTGCGATATCGGCGAGATCGATCACATTTAACTCATCTGAAATCTGTTCCTTCATATCTGTTGGCAGAGTTGACCAACCATTTGCCGATATAAGTGCGCGCTGCAGTGGTTGGCGGATTTTGATCGCTGACTCTGCACGAGCAGAGCGTCCGAGTTCTACAACACGACGAGTCATCGCAACCTGTGCATTCAAATCTAAGTTAATTAGCGATGCATCGGCTAAAGGAAAGTCCGTTAAGTGAACTGAGGTGGCAGCAGATGGATCTGCCACCTTTACCAATTCTTGCCAGACATGCTCAGAGATAAATGGCACCATCGGCGCAAGAAGTTGAGTCAGCGTAACTAGACATTCATGCAGGGTTGCCAGTGCAGCGGCATCGCCATCCCAGAAACGGCGACGCGAGCGGCGCACATACCAATTAGAGAGATCATCGATAAATCTAGCCAGCGCTTTACCTGCGTTTTGTGAATCGAATTCTGAATAAGACTTATCAACTTCTTGAACTAGTGCATTTAACTCGCTGATGATCCATTTATCCATCATCGAACGATCCTTTAGCGCTGGTGATTGGCTTAGCTCAAATCCCGATGCTTCGGCATAGAGAGTGTGGAATGAGATCGTGTTCCAGTAAGTAAGTAAGGTCTTTCTCACAACATCGCTAATCGCATCGTGGCCAACGCGGCGCGCAGACCAAGGAGATCCGGCGGCCAACATGTACCAACGCACCGCATCCGCGCCATGTTGATCCATTAGCGAAATTGGCTCGAGCACATTGCCCAAGTGCTTACTCATCTTGCGACCATCTTTATCAAGAATGTGACCGAGGCAGAGCACGCTCTTATATGAACTTTGATCAAAGACCAAGGTTCCAATTGTCATCAGCGTGTAGAACCAGCCGCGCGTTTGATCGATCGCTTCGCAGATAAAGTCGGCAGGGTATGCAGCTTTAAATTTCTCAACTGAACCTGGCTTGTGCGGGTATCCCCACTGCGCAAATGGCATAGCGCCAGAGTCATACCAACAATCGATGACTTCAGGTACGCGATTCATAACTTTGGAACATTGCGCACATGCAAAGGTGATGTCATCAACGAATGGGCGATGTGGATCAAGGTTGGAAAGTTCTTGACCAGCCAAAGATCCGAGTTCGGCAAGTGAATCTACGCAGACTTCATGCTTATCTTCACAACGCCAGATCGGTAGCGGCGTTCCCCAGAAGCGATTTCGCGATAGCGCCCAGTCAATGTTGTTATTGAGCCAATCACCGTAACGACCAGTCTTGATTGTCTCTGGATGCCAATCAGTCTTCGCATTCTCACGGATCAACTCATCTTTAATTGAGGTGGTACGGATATACCAAGATGGTTGCGCGTAATAAATAAGTGCGGTGTGACAGCGCCAGCAGTGCGGGTAAGGGTGCTCAAATGGCTGGTGCTTAT
>CAZKNQ010000019.1:0-10757 GCA_964554225.1 uncultured Candidatus Planktophila sp. | reverse complement strand
CTGTAGATAAGTGCGAAGATGATTAGTGATGCGCCAGCTAGAGCGAGATCCTTGTTGAAAGCGATCATTTCGTTCTGCTTTGCAGTTGCATCAGTCTCTTTCCAGTAGTTGTGGAAGATAACTGCAGCAAGTACCAAAGTGATTGCCAGCATTAGAGCGCCTAGGTCTACCCAGAAGCCAAGTGCGATGTAGATTCCACCGAGAAGGAAGAAAAGTCCACTTGCCAATACGCCGAGCTTTGCAGCAGGCAACTTCTTGTACTTGGCATAGCCGGTCATCATTTCAAGCTTTGCAAAGTGGCCAATTCCGGATGCGATGAAGATGAAGGCGAAAAGAATTCGACCAATTACGAGTACTACGTCCATGGTTCTCCTTTTAATAGCGGTTGTGACTGGCTGTACTTTACGGCGAGATAGTTGAAATTTCAACTATTTTGAGATGCGACACGCTAAAGAAAGAACCGGTCGACCCCCTCGAGATCGACCGGTTCCTTGCCCTGGGATACTTGCTCGAAGGCAAGTAAATTAAGCGGTCTTCACGATGCGCCCGTCTGCTGCAGGCATCTTGGTGATCTTGCCGGCCGTCAAATCGGCCTTCAGCCCCTCGATCAAAACATCGACTAATAAGTCACGAACCTTCGACTTGGCTGGATCGAAGGTTCCTACATATCCATCTCCACCTTGAACCAAGAAGTCCAGGGTCGCGATGGTGTATTCCTTCGAATCTGCCGCGATCGCTTTTCCATCTAGTGTTGTGACAGAAACGATGCGGCTCATCTTTGCTTTAGTTGAATCCCAAGTGAACTTAAATCCTGAAATCTGTGGGAAGCGGCCATCAGATGGGAAGTTAGAGACACCGTTTTCTAACGCCGCCCATAGACCCGCACCCGTGATAGTTGTTGTAACAACTGAGTTGCCAAAGGGGTAGACAGTTAGCGCATCGCCGAGGGTTACATCATATGGACCTGTTGAACCGGTCGCCGGGCGCTTCAACGACGTATCAGCGGGTGTGTAAGTCTTTGCTGGCAACGTGTCACGAATACCGCCACCGTTGGTAAGAACAAAATCAACTTTGTACTTCGCACGGATGAGATCGGTTGTGTAGTTACCCGTTGGGTTTTCACCAGATCGTTCTACTGCAGGTGTTCCACCTCGTGGGAACTGATCAGAGACAGATCCAACCTTGACATCAAGCTTTGGCGAGAGTTGGTCTTTGTATTTTTTAACCATTGCCGCAGCGGTGGCATTCGGTACAACTTTGGCAACATCTGCTTTCTTTACAAATTCGACGGATGAACCAATTACCTTTGAGCGAGTTGTATCGAAACAGACAGCAGAGCGCGTGTACTCGGCACCTGAGTTAACAACTTGGGCAATAAGCGTTGGGGTTGTGCGCACAGTTCCTGGATTTGATGATGAATATGACAAGTGGCTATGTCCACCAAAAACGATTGCAGCGCCTTGAATCTCTTTTGCAATCTCTGGCAACGGACCTTGAGCCTTACCAGAGGCATTTGCAGTCCAACCTTCATGAACAAGAGCAACGACAAAATCAGCACCAGCACTCTTCGCAGCCTTAATCGCTGTGTTTACTCGGGAAGTTTCTGGATCAATAACTATTTCAGCAAGACCAGCTGGCTTTAGATTGCCTGGGAAGACTTGCTCTTTAGTTTGAGCGGTGTTGTAACCAACAATTCCGATTTTTAGCCCACCACGCTCAATAATCGCATACTCTTTTGCGGCTTTGGCGCCAGATGAAAGGCCATCTAGTGAACTGTAGTTTGAAGCCACCCACTGAAAGTCTGATGCACCAATAACTTTTGAGAGATGGGCGATATCGCGATCATGTTCGTGATTTCCAAATACCGAAGCATCAAATTTCATTAAGTTCATCGCTTCAATTGTTGGGATCTCTTCAAAAGCCGAAGAAATCTGGGGAGCGGCACCGATGTTGTCACCAGATGAAACGGTGATTGTTGTTGGGTTATTCAAGCGATCAGCCTCAAATGCCGAGACCAGTGTTGCAGCGCCCATGCTTGAGGAAGATGCCTCTAGCGCGCCATGAAAATCGCTAAATTGCAAGAACTGCACCGATTTTAAATCAGTACGAAAAGTTGTATTTTTAAGTTCAGCTGCAGTAAAAGTTTTATTTGCTTTAGCAGCAGGTGAAATTCCGTATGCGCTTACTGCTTGTACAACTGGTGTAATGGTTGTCTGTCCTGCAAGAACTGGAAGCGTGACTGATGAAGGATTCTTAGCGCGAGAAATTACTGGGCAAGAACCTGGACCTGCGGAGATGATGTAGTGGGTGATTTCTGGATTTGCGTAGGCAGATTTATTCCAAGTGACTTTAATTCCGGTTGAAGATGCGATCGCTACTACGCCAGTTGGGGCGGTAGGTGCGGAATAGGTATTGGCCGATGCCGTTGGTGTAACGGTTGCGGCGATGAGGGCGATGGCTATCGCTAGGGCAGAAGCGGTACGAAGGTTTCTTATCATGGGGTAAATATTGCTAGTTGGCGGGTCCCCTTTTGGTGACCCCCAGATTACGTGCGAGTGAACTTTCGCCGTCTAGACCACGTCTAAACCCCCATCTTGACCCTGTCAGTCCCTTGGGCTAGTTTTCGAACACATGTTCGAATTGTCCACAGGAGAGGTTTAGGCGTCCCAAAATGTCAGTCCCAGAGATATCACCAGCCCACGAAGTAGTTTCCGATGGAGCAGCTACCCCCATTGAATTCACATTTCGTGGCAAACGTTTTCGCATCCATGCAGTTCTATCGCGTTGGTGTGAAGCAGGTGGTTGGTGGAACCGGGTTAGCGATGGCATCTATCGCCCCGATGATGGTGCTCGCGCTTTATGGAGAGTTGAGGCTGCACCTATTGGATCACTTAATACCTTTGAATTAGAACGCGATGAGATAACAGGTTCGTGGATCGTTAAACAAGTATGAGTCTGTTATGAGTCAAGTATGAGCTTTATCCATCTACGTACATCAAGTGCCTTCTCACTTAAATACGGAACAACGCAGCCGCAAGATCTGGTGCAACGCGCTGCCGAATTTGAATCACCGGCGCTCGCACTTACCGATCGCGATGGTTTATCTGGCTCGATTCGCTTTGCCCGCGCCTGTCTGCAATACGGAATCGCACCGATTATCGGAGTTAATTTAGCCATTGATCTTTCAAAGAATGATTTATTAAACGATCCTAATAGTAAAAATCCCAATCAAAAAAATATAAGCGCGAAAGATCTGCCACGCGTAACAGTTCTGGCACATGGCGACGGGGGATGGCGGGCACTTGTTCGTTTCATGACTGGGTTATCCATGAACGCCGTTGATCGCAAGCCGGTTATTACTCTCGAACTGCTGCAACGCTTTAGCGAATACTCAACCCAGTTACATCTACTGCACGGCCCCGAATCACCTTTAAGCCAAGCGCTGGTCTTACATCGCAGCGATATCGCCTACGAGTTATTTAACAAGACCCGTCCATTCTTTGGCGATCAAGCAATCGATTGCGTTTCACATCTAGTCGCTGGCAAAGGTCCGTTCTCAACTACACATGCCGCGCGCTCTTTAATCTTTGCGCGCGATCACGATATCGATGCGGTTATTACCAATGCGGTTCGAATGCGCGATGCCGCCGATGGACCAGTTGCCGACATCCTTGATTGTGCACGCCAATTAGTTCCGCTGCATCAACGCCACCTCGAAAGACGTAACGCCGAAGGTTATTTAAAATCTAACGAACAAATGGTTTCACTCGCTGCCGAAATTGCGCGAGCTGCAGGAGAGCGCACACCACGTGCACTTTTAAATACCACGCGACAATGGGCCGAACGCGCGCTCTTATCGCCACAACGCGATCTTGGTTTAGGAGCGATCCATCTACCTGAACCCCATGTAGTCGGGGCAGATTCGGCCAATCAAATGCGCACTTTGCTGCGCAGCCGTTGCGAATCCGGAATCAATTGGCGCTATAACGATTCAACTCTCATCGCTAAAGCGCGCACTCGTTTAGATGATGAACTCGCAACAGTTGCAACTCTTGGTTACGAGTCATATTTCTTAACCGTTGCCGATATCACCGATATGGCTCGCCAAAACAATATCCGCGTTGCAGCTCGTGGCAGTGGCGCCGGCTCTTTGATCTGTCACTTACTTGGTATCTCCGGCGTTGATCCAATGCGTCACGGGCTTTTGATGGAACGTTTCTGCTCGCCGTTGCGTCGTGCACTGCCCGATATAGATATCGATGTTGAATCCGCGCGACGTCTAGAAATTTATGACATGGTCTTTAAACGCTATGGCGACACCGATTGGCGCGCGCCAGGTGCGCTCTCGCGCTGTGCAACTGTTGCGATGGTTGACACCTATCGCGCCCGAAACGCTATACGCGATACCGGTGCTGCCCTTGGTATCTCAGCGATGGAGATCGATCTAATTGCAAAATCTCTGCCACATATTCGTGCCCGCAATATCGAAGCAACTCTTAAATCACTTCCCGAACTTCGCTCACTTAATTTATCCGCGCCTCTTACCGCGATGGCGATCTCACTTGCTCAGCGCCTTGATGGCTTGCCACGCCATTTAGCGATGCACCCATGCGCCGTTGTTCTATCTGATGCCGGCTTGCTCGATCGCGCACCAGTTCAATTTAACGCCGGCGGTTATCCGATGGTCGAATTCGATAAAGATGATGTTGAAGAAATTGGTTTACTAAAACTCGACATCCTGGGCGTGCGGATGCAGTCAACTATCGCCCATGCTGTTGCAGAAATAAAAAGAGTTGATGAAGCCGAAATTGATATTGATGCCGTACCGCTAGATGACAAAGCAACTTACGAGTTAATTCAATCAACGCGCACCTTAGGTATCTTCCAAGTTGAAAGCCCGGGACAACGCGAACTAGTCGGAAAGTTAACTCCGAAAACTTTTAACGATCTCGTTATCGATATCTCGCTCTTTCGCCCTGGCCCAGTTAAGAGCGACATGATCCGCCCCTTCTTAAGCGCGCGCCATGGCTTTACTTCAGCGCAGATAATCCACCCTGATCTATATGAGATCTTGGCTGAAACCGAAGGCGTGGTTGTATTTCACGAGCAAGTGATCTCAATTATCGCCACTATGACTGGCATATCTCTGGCTGCCGCCGATGAAAAACGGCGCGCTTTAGGCAGCAAAGAAGGCCAACAAGAAGTCTGCGATTGGTTCTTTCCTGCCGCAACTGCGCGCGGTTACGAGCTGACAACTATTACCGAGATCTGGGATGTCTTGCGCGCCTTTGCATCCTTTGGTTTCTGTAAAGCACACGCTGCAGCTTTCGCACTTCCCACTTATCAATCTGCTTATTTAAAGACCCACTACCCAGCAGCATTTATCGCTGGCGTTCTTACCCACGACCCCGGAATGTATCCAAAGCGTTTGATGGTTGATGAAGCGCGCCAATTAGGCGTTGGGCTAGCGCCACTTGATATTAATTTTTCCAATGAAAACTACACAGTTGAGAAAAGTAACGATGGCGCTTATAGCGTTCGCATCGCACTTTCTACAGTTGGCGGCATTAGCGCGGGGGAGATTGATTCAATAATTGCAGGTCGTCCCTATATCGATTTAGCTGATTTCTATCGCAGATCAGGTGCATCACATCCAATTATCGAAACGCTAATCATGACGGGCGCTTTTGATCGAGTGCATTCACTTAACGAGAAAGGTGGCGGCGCCCTAAATCATCGCGACCTACTTCTGCATTTATCTGATCTAACTCGTTCACCTGCCTCAAATATCTCTGGTTCGCAGATGGTCTTTGGCTTTGCCCCACCTGCACTTGCCACCAGCGGTTTACCCGCGATGGGCGCTTCCGAAAAAGTACGCAATGAAGTCGAGCGCTTAGGAATGGATATCACCCACCATATGCTCGAGTTCTATGCGCCATTTCTTAACGCCATTGGTGCAGTCAAATCATCAGATCTGTTAACACTGCGATCACAGAGCGAAGTTCTAGTTGCAGGAGTAAAGGTGGCGATGCAGACCCCACCAGTGCGTTCGGGTCGCCGCGTTATCTTCTTAACTCTCGATGATGGTTATGGCTGCACCGATTCAACATTCTTCTCTGATGCGCAAGAGGGTTTTGCTTCCACTCTCTACTCAACATCCTTATTGTTAGTCCGTGGCAAAACTAGGCGCACCGGCGAACGCGGTATCTCGATCAACGCTAACGGTGCCTGGGACCTACGCCAGGCTTATGAAAAGTGGTCGCGCAAATTAATCGAGAGAGCGATATGAGCCAAGAGAAAGAGCAAGAGTCCACGATCTTGCATGTGGATATGGATGCCTTCTACGCATCTGTAGCTGAACTCGATCACCCAGAACTTCGCGGTAAAGCAGTTGTCGTCGGCGCAGGTGCGCGTGGCGTTGTGTTATCTGCAAACTACGCAGCACGTAAATTCGGAATCCGCGCCGCAATGCCGGTAGGTCGGGCGCAACGAATGGCACCTAATGCAATCTTTATTGCACCGGATCACCATCGATATTCTGAAATTTCTGAACGCGTAATGAAGATCTTCGAATCATTTACCCCACTAGTTGAACCAATCTCTCTAGATGAAGCCTTCTTAGATGTCACAGGTGCCCGCAAATTACTGGGCACCGGCCGCGAGATTGCAACCGCTATCCGCGCCCGCGTTGAGCAAGAGGAAGGCATTACATGTTCCGTCGGTATCGCGCCTTCAAAATTTATTGCCAAGCTCGCATCACAACATTGCAAACCAAATGGGATGCTCGAAATTACAACTGATCGCATCTTAACTTTTCTACATCCGCTGCCGGTTGGTGCAATCTGGGGAGTCGGACCAAAGACGGCAGAACAATTGGAAAGACTTGGCCTTCATACAGTTGCCGATATCGCAAATACTCCACGCAGTACATTGATCCGCGCACTTGGTGATGCCGCAGGTGCTTCACTTTATGAACTTGCGTGGGGCCGTGACTATCGCGATGTGACTCCAGAAGAACCAGATAAATCCATTTCCGCCGCTGAAACTTTTTCAACCGACCTAGATAATCCAACAGAGATCTTGCAAGAGTTTCTACGCATGACCGAGAAGGCAACGGCGCGACTTCGAGAGAAAGGTTTATTTGCAAAGACGATATCGATCAAGGTGCGCTTTGCAGATTTCTCAACAATCAATCGCTCCAAGACTCTGCCGCTTGCAATCGATAGCACTCACGAGGTTTATGAAGTTGTTAAGGGGCTTTACTTGGCGTTAAAGATCGATCGTGCTCGGCTTCGTTTAGTTGGAGTTGCCTTAGAGAACTTGCAGGAAGATTCACCAGAACAGTTGGTGCTGGGTGCGCGCGAGAAGGGTTGGCGCGATGCTGAAGGGGCAATTGATCGTGCCAAGGCGCGCTTTGGACGGGGCAGCGTGCGTCCGGGGCGCTTAATTAAGGCTGAATCCGATGAAGATGAAGAAGCCAACTAGCACCGCTAGGTCTTCCGGACTAGTTGGTTAACCAACTAGCACCTAGATAAAAGTTGTTCTATTGTGTGTATATGGCACTTTCCGATCGCGAATTACGCTTGCTAGCCGAGATGGAGCAGGCGCTATCAGCTGATGACCCAGCTCTCGTCTCCACGCTCTCAGGTACTCGCCGTCGCGGCCCAGGCGCTGCCATCGGCGTCGCCGCCCTCATTGTTGGAATCGCAACTCTCTTCGCTGGTTTAATCGCACAGGTCACCGCCGTCGGTGTCGTCGGCTTTATCTTCGCCCTCGTAGGCGTAATCGCCCTCATAAATGCGATCGCATCTGGCGTCAACGGCTCAAGTCCAGCTAAAGGCGCTCGCCGCCTAAACCTTGGAAAAGGCTTAACAAAAGGCTTTGAAGATCGTTGGGATCAGCGCAATAACGGCTAGCCGCCGCTAAGCCACGCATACCAAGCCCTCGCTCACGCGGGGGCTTTTTTGCTGCCTATTTGCGAGCAAGACAGGTGGGGAGCCGTGGGGAGAAGGTGGGGGAAAGGTGGCGAAGGGTGGTTGAAAAAGGAGGAAAGTGGAGTAAAGTGGGGGATTAAGCGGGAATTGCCGCTTATCAGAGTCCTCGGGGAAGGGGGTTCGCGAAGATGTTTCTCGGTACCCACGAGCCACGCCTTGATGAAAAGGGCCGCTTAATCCTTCCCGCAAAATTCCGCGAAGAACTCTCTGCAGGTTTAGTAATTACAAAAGGACAAGAACGTTGTCTCTACGTTTTTCCTTCTGCTGAATTTGCAACGATCACCGAAACCCTGCGTCAGGCACCAGTTACATCAAAGAATGCGCGCGATTACATGCGCGTGATGTTTGCCGGTGCACACGATGAAATTCCTGATCGCCAGGGTCGCGTAACTATTCCTGCCGGACTTCGTACATATGCAGGACTTGAAAAAGATTGCGTTGTTATCGGTGCAAATACCCGCGTTGAAATTTGGGATAACGCAGCTTGGAATTCTTATTTAGCAGATCGCGAAAAGGGCTTCGCCGAGGTTTCAGAGGAGATTTTTCCGGGTCTCTTCTGAGAAAAATTAAAAACGACAACTTAATAAAAAATTAATAAAAACAACTTAATAGCGCTCTCATCTGTGGCCACCGCCGACCTTAAGCCGGCAGCGACACCCCTTCCCCGGTGTCGCTTTCGTTAGATCCGTCGGCCGGCGGTGACCAGAGATGAGAGATGAAATTTAAGACAAAGAAGAAATTGCGGGATAACTAGTCGAGAAAAGGGGGAGTGTATGAACGATGCAAGTACGCAACATATTTCAGTAATGCTTGATCGTTGTATTGAACTTCTCTCTCCAACAACTCTGCTAAACCAATCACCAGTTATCGTAGATTGCACACTTGGTTTGGGCGGTCACACCGAAGCCCTTCTTGAAAAGTTTCCAACTCTTACCGTTATTGGCATTGATCGCGATCCAATTGCTCTTGAACGCGCATCCTCACGACTTGCTCGCTTTGGAGATCGCTTCAAACCAAACCACGCAATTTTTGATCGCATCGGCGAAGTTGTTGCTAGCCATGGATATCAAAGCATTAATGGGATCCTCTTTGATCTCGGCGTTTCATCTATTCAATTAGATGAAGTAGATCGTGGTTTTTCATATTCGCAAGATGCTCCACTTGATATGCGCATGGATCGCACTCACGGGATTACCGCTTCAGAGATCGTGAATACCTATGCACCCGGAGCACTCGTCAAAATCCTGCGTACTTATGGCGAAGAGAAGTTTGCAACAAGAATCGTTGAAAATATTGTTAAAGCCCGTGCCAAAGCACCACTTAATTCAACCAAAGAGCTTGCAGCTTTAGTCAAAGAGAGCATCCCTGCTGCAACCCGTCGTACAGGTGGAAATCCAGCAAAGCGCACCTTCCAAGCACTTCGCATCGAAGCCAATGACGAGTTAGGTTCCATCACTCGCGCGCTACCTGTAGCGCTTGATCTCTTGATGGTTGGGGGACGTGTAGTAGTTCTCTCCTTCCAATCGCTGGAAGACCGCATAGTTAAAGAGATTTTCGTCGAACGTTCGACTTCAAAGACACCACGCGATCTTCCAGTCGATCTTCCTGAATTTGCTGCGAAGTTCGCACTTGTCTCTAAATCAGGTGAAACGCCATCTGATCAAGAGTTGGCAAATAACCCGCGTTCGGCATCGGTTCGTTTGCGCGCGATCGAAAGGTTGGCTGCTTAAATGGCACTTACCCAGACGATTGCAACGCGCGCTTCTCGCGCTCCACGCCAGAAGCTCTCCGAGAAGTCAGCAGAAGTCTTCTTAAAGTTAGTGCCAAATGTTTCTGATGGAGCCCAAGCCACGCATCGTTTTTTTGCCACTTTTCTATCAGTTGTTGCCGGTATCGGTTTGCTCATGTTGTTAATCGTTAATATTTTGCTAGCACAGGATGCGTTCACGCTCTCAGAGTTAAAGGCAGAGGCAAAAATCGTCGCTGATCAACGTGAAGCAATTAATCGCCAGATTGATCGCGCCTCATCTCCCGAAGCGCTTGCTAAGAAAGCAGCTGAATTAGGGATGAAACCTTCTGAATCTCCAGTATTCCTAAACCTGGCACCCACTACAGATCCTATAAATAACGATGCGATTAATGGAGATATTGCCCGTGGGTAATTTGAATTTGGCAGCATCTCGCATCCGCATACTCATAGTCTTTATATTGATCTTCTTTCTTCTATTTGCAGCACGCTTGGTTCAGATCCAAGCAATTCAAGCCAGCGAATATCGCGCAAAGGCCGCCAATGAGATGGAATCCACGCGCGCCATCCCAGCAGCTCGCGGTGAAATTACAGATATAAATGGAACACCATTTGCCCGCAGCGTCTCAGCGATAAATATTGTTGTTGACCAAACGTTGATTACTGATGCTGCTGCAACTGCAAACTTTTCGGCTCCAATTCTCGGCATGACTGTTGCGCAAGTTCAAAGTGCAATATCGGGAACCAAGCGTTATTCAATGGTCTTGCGCAGTGCTAAGCCTGCGATCTGGCGTACCTTGAGTGAATCCATTGAAGCCCACAACGCAGCACTTTCTAAGGAGAACTTTGATAAGCGAATTTTAGGTTTCTTCGCAGAGCGGAACTACATCCGCGAATATCCATCAGGATCGCTTGTCTCTTCACTTGTTGGTTTTGTCCGCCAAGATGGAATTGGTGCTACCGGCCTGGAATCAAGTATGAACTCGCTAATTTCAGGAACTGATGGTCGCTATTCA
>CAZKNQ010000018.1:0-10811 GCA_964554225.1 uncultured Candidatus Planktophila sp. | reverse complement strand
CTAAATCCCCAATTATCTACTGCTCTAGAAGTATTGTTTCCGATTATGGCAGACCACACTCGAGTAGATGAGTTTCTCTCCTCTCTATTAGCGATCTGTCGACCACTCGAAGCATTCGAGATGTCTCTGCTAGATGCGCATGGCGCAACTCTTGCCGAGGATATTTATGCCGGAGAACGTCTTGTCCTCAAGTCCGGTTCAAGAATTCGCTCGACGCAGATCGGACTTGCGGCATCTATCGGTCGTGATCATTTACCGACTCGTCCACATCCACGCGTCGTAGTTCTATCAGCGGGTCCAGATTTGGTTGAGCCAGGTAAAGAGTTAAAGGCCGGCGAAGAGTACGAGACTAATTCTTGGTTACTCACTACCGCAGTGCGCGAAGTCGGAGCGGTTGCCTACCGCGTCCATACGATTCCTGATGACGAAGCGCAACTACAAGCGGTTATTGAAGATCAATTAGTTCGCGCGGATTTAATCATTATTAGTGGAGAGCGCCACGATGATTCATTTGATCTGATTACCCGCACCCTTTCTGCAATGGGTGAGATTACTACCGTTGACATTGCGATCGAATCTAGCGGTCGCCATAACTTTGGCGTTATCGGTCCAGATAAAACTCCTGTTGTTACTTTGCCTGGTGATCCGGTTGCTGCTTACATCTCATTTGAACTATTCATCCGCCCGATGATTCGCACGATGCTCGGTGCGGCAACAATTCATCGTCCATCGATTAAGGCAAAGCTAGAAAAAGCGATCGTTTCAACTGGCGGATACCGTTCCTACATCCGCGCCGTCTTATCTGAAGACGGCAAATCGGTGCTTCCATTGTTATCTCAA
The DNA here is from genome assembly GCA_964554225.1 of uncultured Candidatus Planktophila sp. Taxonomy (GTDB): domain Bacteria; phylum Actinomycetota; class Actinomycetes; order Nanopelagicales; family Nanopelagicaceae; genus Planktophila. The sequence goes on along the minus strand of CAZKNQ010000018.1, from coordinate 9,971 downwards.
GGTTCCAGCACGCAGGATGAACAAGCCACTCTCTCTGATGCCAATGCATTTATCGCGGTTCCAGAAGGCGATCTAAATATCGCCGCAGGCAGTGATGTCACAGTCGTTGTGCTTGAGCGCCGATATATATAAATATTGAGATAGTTCTAGATATGTCTGAGCACTGGCCGATTTTCTTAACTGAAGGCGAATTGCTATTACGCCCACTGCGAATCCGCGATCGTCGCCGTTGGCTACAAGTTCGCGCTGAAAATAAAGATTGGCTCTCTGAATGGGAGGCGACGCTTCCACAAGTTCCGGGTGAGAAAAACCCCAACCAACTCCCCTCATTTAGTGAGATGGTCAGGTGGCAGCGCCGCGAGGGGCGCAACGGGCGCTCATATTCATTGGCAATCTGGCAGATTAACGAGCAGGGACGGAATCTGATCGGCCAAATAACGATGGGTGGCGTTTCATACGGCGCGATGCGCGGAGCGCATATTGGATATTGGATAGATCGCGCATATGCCAATCGAGGATTTACTACGCAAGCGGTAAATATGTTGACCCGCTTTGGTTTTGAAGAACTGGCCCTGCATCGCATTGAAATAAATATTCGTCCAGAAAATGCGCCTTCTATAAAGGTTGCCGAAAAAGCTGGTTATATTTTTGAAGGTCTACGTCCTAGGTATTTACATATCGATGGAAAGTGGCGGGATCATCATTGTTATGTGAAAGAAAATTCTCAGGTCATTTAACCCTCTAAATCCACGGGGCGGAAGGGGTGCTCGTCTAACCTTTACCCATCATGGCTTCTGGAATTATCTATCTTTCGATTATTGGCATGTGGGTGGCTTACTTCCTCCCACGCTGGGTGCACGATCGAAACGAGTTCTCCGGAAAAAATGTAGAAAGATATAAAAGCGCACTTCGCATAGTTGCAGAAAATTCTCCAGGTGGCAGTTCTGGAACTGGGGTGATTCACACCGACCTAGATCGTGAAGCAAAAATTGCCCAACAACTTATGCGCCGCAGAATTATCTTCTCAATAATTATTATCGCTTTCGTAATGACGACAGTAGGTGCGATTATGCAGACTCTCGCAATTTCATTTATCGGAATTCCAGTTGTTGGATTTGTTCTCTACTTGGTACATGTTCGACACCAAACAAAAACTGACCGAGCGCGTCGTCGTCGCGTAACTCAGATTCATCGCACAACAGTTGGTGTCTCATCAACAAACTTGGCAGAAGTTGTTGCACCTAAGCCTTCAACTGAACATTGGATTCCACTCTCTGAACGCGAACTCACTGGTGTAACACTTTTGCCTAAGGGAACTGCAGCAGCTCGTGGCGAATGGCAACCAAATTCAGTACCGGTACCAACTTATGTAAATGCCCCAAAGGCGATTACGCCAAAGCGCGTAATTGATCTGACAACACCTGGTCAATGGAGCGAAGAACAAGAGCGCTTAGAACGTGAAGCCCTTGCAGCAGCTGCGCCATCGCGCGATGAAATCTTTGATCAGCAACTCGCAGATGAGGCCGTTGCGCGCATGAAGCGCAACCGCGCCGCTAACGAGTAACTGCCCTCAAATCCACGATGGCAGCCACATGCGCGCTTGCCATGAATCGTAGGTAATCACATCTCCTGTGAAAATCGGCAGGAAGAAGATGAAATTTAGAAAAATCACAAATGCGGTAAAACCCAGTGCCACATAGGTATTTCGCTTATTCTCAAAGTGCATGAGCAGCGCATATGCGCAATAAACAATTGCCAGAATTAAAAATGGCTGGAAAACAATTGCGTAAAAGGTGAATACCGTGCGCTCTTGAAAGAAGAACCACGGCAGATAACCAGCAGTCATTCCGGCAAGAATTAAATTAAGCGGTGGCTCATAACGCTTAACTGCTATCGATCTAATCCAAAAACCCAGCACTACAGCAAGTGCGATAGTTCCCAACCACCAGAGCAGCGGTGTTCCAAGAGCAAGAACTTCTTGCGAACAATTCTCTGCCCCGCAAGTTTTTGGGGTTTCATAATAGAAAGAAGTAGGCCGTCCCATGATTAACCAACTCCAGGGATTAGATTGGTAAGAATGCTTTTCTACTAGCCCGGTGTGAAAGCCCAACATCTGAGAGTGATAATGAAGAAATGATGTAATTATATTTTCAGAGTAATCACGCGCCCATCCACGGCTACTTGCAAACCAACCAGACCAAGAAGTTATATAAATTGAAATTGGAAGCAATCCATATTGAGCGACTGTCCTTAACGTTGGCTTGGCTAAATCGCGCCCAGTGTTATGTGCAAATGCTCGATACAGCGCAACGATTGCAAACAATGCAAGAAAATATAGACCGCTCCACTTGGTTGCAACCGCTAGGCCGAGTGCGATACCAGTCCACCAATGCCAACGCGCTAGGAAGAAATAAGTTGCAAGCAGAATAAAGAACGAGAGATAGATATCCAACAACGCGGTACGAGAATGTACTAACGCCAATCCATCCATCGCCATCAGCGCACTTGCCGCAATTGTTATGTAGGAATTTCTAAATAGACGATGGGCGATAAGTGCGATTAGAACTATCATCGCCGATCCAAGAAGCGCCCCCATAAATCGCCAGCCAAATTCGTTATCCCCGAATAGCTTTATACCTAGCGCTATCAGCCACTTTCCAACCGGCGGATGCACCACAAATTCAGGATCGTCTCCTGAGATCTCGACGCCATGTGCCAAATAATCACGCGCACCATCTACGTAATAAACCTCATCAAATACGAAGCCCTTTGGAGTTCCGAGATTGAAGAGCCGCAAGGCAAGTGAGATCAAAGTGATCGCGCCAACGTAGATGCGGGTTTTCACATACCTAGCGTACTGAGAGGATGTACCCATGGCGCTCACGTTGGCAGCAACTCCTCTGGGAAATCCCGGAGATGCAAGCCCGCGCCTTAAAGATGCGATCGCAAACGCCGAAGTTATCGCCGCTGAAGATTCGCGCCGCTTTCATCGCTTATGTTCTGATATCGAAGTTACCTTTACTGGTCGAGTTATTTCGTTCTTTGATGGCAATGAAACAGAACGGACTCAAGAAATTCTCGAACTCCTGCGCGCTGGAAAAAACGTATTAGTTGTTTCAGATGCAGGCATGCCAACAATTAGCGATCCGGGATTTCGTTTAGCACGTGATGCGATCGCTGAGAATTTAGCGGTAACTGTTATTCCTGGACCAAGTGCACCTGTTATGGCGCTTGCACTCTCCGGGCTTGCCACAGATCGCTTTACCTTTGAAGGTTTTGCACCGCGCGCACTTGGCGCACGTCAAGCACTTTATGAATCTTTACGTTTTGAAGAGCGCACCATGGTTTTCTTCGAAGCCCCACATCGAATCACCGAATCACTGCAAGATGCTCTCGCGGTATTTGGCATTGATCGCAAAGCGGCTATTTGTCGCGAGATGACCAAGACGTATGAAGAAACAGTCCGTGGAACTCTTGCAGAACTGGTTGCTTGGTCTACTTCGAAAGAGATCTTGGGGGAGATCACCATCGTTATTGCCGGAGCGGCTGCCGGAGCGGCAGAAGTGACTGCAGATCAGATGGTTGCGCGTGTTCGTGAATTTGAGGTGGCGGGCATGGATCGCAAGGCGGCAATTGCAACTGTGGCCGAAGAATATGACCTGCCTAAGCGGATCGTTTATGCAGCGGTAGTTGATGCGAATAAGATGCGTTCGTGAAATCTTTCTACCTAACAACGCCGATTTACTATGTAAATGATGCGCCACATATTGGCCACGCATATACAACTGTTGCCGGCGATGTTTTAACTCGCTGGCATCGCCAGCGCGGTGAATCTGTTTGGTTCTTAACAGGTACTGACGAACATGGTCAGAAAGTAATGCGCACCGCTGAGCAAAATAACGTTGCTCCACAAGCTTGGGTAGATCGTTTGGTGCAAGAAGCGTGGAAGCCAAATTGGGCATCGTTAAATATTGCAAACGATGATTTCATCCGCACCACCGAAGCGCGTCACACCGAACGTGTGCAAAAGTTTTTACAATCACTAAAAGATGCTGGACATATTTATGCTGGCAAATATGAAGGCCCCTACTGCGTTGGCTGCGAAGAATTTAAGCTACCTGGCGATCTAATCGATGCTGATGGTCAAAAGCTCTGTCCAATCCATAGCAAGCCAATTGAATTGGTTAATGAAAATAACTGGTTTTTCCGTTTATCTGCATTTGTTCAACCTTTGCTTGAGCATTACCGCAAAAATCCAGATGCCTGCCAACCCGAAAGTGCGCGTAACGAAGTTGTATCATTTTTAGAAGGTGGCGTTTCAGATCTCTCCATTTCACGCTCTACATTCGATTGGGGCATTCCAGTTCCATGGGATACCGATCAAGTTGTCTACGTTTGGTTTGATGCGCTCCTTAACTACGCGACTGCAGTTGGGTTAACTGATGCGCCAGATACAGAAGGCGGCAAGAAGTTTGCACAGACTTGGCCAGCAGATGTTCACTTAGTTGGAAAAGATATTTTGCGCTTCCACGCAGTTATCTGGCCGGCGATGTTGATGGCGGCAGGTTTAGAAGTTCCTAAGAAAGTATTTGCTCACGGTTGGCTGCTCGTTGGCGGCGAGAAGATGAGTAAGAGCAAGCTCACCGGTATCGCACCTTCTGATATCACCGATCATTTCGGCGTTGATGCATTCCGTTATTACTTCTTGCGCGCCATTCCTTTCGGTAGCGATGGCTCTTTTTCTTGGGAAGATATGTCGGCTCGCTATACATCAGAGCTCGCAAATGATTTTGGCAACTTGGCATCACGCTTGGCTGCGATGATTGAAAAATACTGCGAAGGTAAAGTGCCAGTGAAAGCCACCGATGCGGCGCTATCTGCGGCGCTAACTAGCACTGTTGAAAAAGCCGATGCAGCAATGGTGGCACTTGATTTCCAAGGTGGAATCAACGCAATTATGGATTTCTGCAAGAAGGTAAATGGTTACGTCACCGAGAAAGAGCCGTGGATTCTTGCGAAAGATCCTGCCAATAAAGCAGCGCTAGAAGAAGTTTTATACAACACTGCCGAATCACTTCGCGCACTTGCTGTCTTGTTGCATCCGGTGATGCCTGCGACAACGGAAATCTTGTGGGAATCACTTGGTGCGAATACAACAATTGGTGCACTAGCAGATCAACAGATATCAAAGGTTGCACAATGGGGACAGCTTCCTGAAGGAACTCTTGTAACTAAGACTCCAGTGCTATTTCCACGACTCGAGACTAAAGAGTAATTTCCTATGGCAGATCGCCACAATCGCGATATTGATCGCCCACTGGCGCCAGCGCCAAAACCACTTCCTGTTGCCACGGTAGATGCACATGCGCATTTGGAAATCGTCACTGATGCTGCACCAGATTCGGCGGAAGTAAAACAAGTTCTAGATGATGCAAAGGCAGCTGGTATAGATCGCGTAGTACAAGTTGGATACTCTGCAGAACAATCAAAATGGTGTGTTGCGGCAGCGGAACACTTTAACGACCGCGTACTTGCCGCCGTTGCGCTGCATCCAAATGAAGCGCCAGTTGTTCCTGATTTAGAAGCTGACTTAAAGATCATTGAAGAACTTGCTAGCCACCCACGCGTACGCGCAATTGGTGAAACAGGTCTAGATTATTTCCGCACGCCACCAGAACTTCGCAAACGCCAGCAAGATTCTTTCAAGTGGCATATAGAACTAGCAAAGAAAACAAATAAAGCGCTAGTTATCCACGATCGCGATTCACATGATGATGTCTTATCTATCTTGCTCGAAGTCGGCGCCCCCGAAAAGACTGTCTTTCACTGCTTCTCAGGCGGGGTAGAAATGGCCAAGCTCTGCATCGATCGCGGATACATACTTTCATTCGCAGGCACTTTAACTTTTAAGAACGCCCCCGAACTTCGCGATGCAGTAAAACTTGTGCCACATGATCAGTTATTGGTTGAAACAGATTCCCCTTTCTTGGCTCCTATGCCTAATCGTGGAGCGCTGAATACTCCAGCACAGATCGCAAACATTGTTCGCGCCATGGCTGAAGAACGCAATGAGAGCGTTGGCGCACTTGCTCAATCACTCTCGGATAACGCCGAACGCATCTTCGGGCCATTTGCCGCAGGTTCCAAGTTATGACTTTGCTTGGTGCTGCAGAAATCCGCGCCCTTGCCGAAAAATTAGATTTAAAACCTGCCAAAGCACTTGGCCAAAACTTTGTAATTGATGCCAATGTTTGCCGCAAGATAGTTCGTACCGCTGGCGTTACCGCAGGCGATGTCGCACTTGAGATTGGTCCAGGCCTTGGTTCGTTAACGCTGGCGCTGATGGAAGAGGCAACTAGCGTCGTTGCTATTGAAATTGATTCACGTTTAGCTAACCAACTGCCTATAACGGCTGCGCTACATAGCGATCGCAGCGAAAATCTTACCGTCATCAATCAAGATGCTCTGCAAGTTAAATCACTTCCAGTTGAGCCAACAGTCTTAGTTGCAAACTTGCCATATAACGTTTCAGTTCCTGTCTTCTTACATCTTCTAGAAATTCTGCCAACTCTTCGCAGTGGAGTTGTTATGGTGCAAGCAGAAGTTGCAGATCGCCTCGCCGCAAAACCAAACACCAAGGAATATGGAATTCCGAGCGTTAAAGCTGCATGGTGGGCTGATGTATCTGGTGCTGGTTCAGTGTCTCGTTCAATCTTTTGGCCGGCACCAAATGTGGATTCAAAGTTAGTTGGATTTAAACGCCGTGCTACACCGGGCGATGAAAAGCTTCGCAAGGAAGTCTTTACGATTATTGATCTGGCTTTTGCACAACGTCGTAAGATGCTGCGTGCTGCTCTATCTTCTCGCTATGGTGGATCAGCTGCCGCCGAAGCGCATTTGATCGCTGCCGGAATCGAGCCGACTCTGCGCGGTGAATCACTTGATATCCATGCGTTCTGCAAAATAGCGCAACAAGGTTTAGAGTCTTAGCGTGTCCAGAACTAACCGCAACTCTGTCACCGTACGAGTTCCTGCCAAGGTAAATCTGCAATTGGCAGTAGGCCCACGTGAGGCCGATGGTTTCCACAATCTAGTTACTGTTTTTCAAGCGATCTCAATTTATGACGATGTAACAATTACTAAATCTGCACCAGGTAACGGAATAACTATTTCAATCATTGGCGATCACACGCATGGGGTGCCAGCAGATGCTACAAATTTGGCGGTAAAGGCAGCGCAGTTAATTGCCAATGAGTATGACTTTATAATTGATGCCCATATAGAAGTGAATAAGTCGATCCCAGTTGCAGGCGGCATGGCCGGCGGAAGCGCCGACGCCGCAGCAGTAATTGTTGGTGTAAACGAGCTTTACGAACTCGAGATGTCACGTGAAGAGATGCACGAATTTGGCTCACAACTTGGTAGCGATGTTCCTTTTATGATTTCTGGCGGCACTGCGATTGGTCAAGGTAGAGGAGATCAATTAACGGCAGCGCTTTCACGCGGCACCTATCACTGGGTATTGGCGCTTTCCACAGTTGGTTTATCAACTCCAGCGGTTTATCAAGAGTGCGATCGACTGCGCGCTGGTTTAGATATCGCAGCGCCGCAAACCAGCGATGCACTGATGCAATCACTACTTGCCGCTGATGCAAAGGCCGTTGGACAGGCGCTACATAATGATCTGCAATCTGCGGCATGTTCACTGCGCCCGGCTTTAACTTTAGTCCTGGATGTAGGTGAAGAATATGGCGCACTTGGTTCAATCGTTTCTGGTTCTGGTCCAACAGTTGCATTCTTAGTCGCCGATGAGGAGCAAGGTTTAGATTTGGCAGTTGCGCTAACATCGAGTGGAGTCGTCGGTAGCGTTGCCCGAGCCTATGGCCCAGTTCACGGTGCCAAAGTCATCTAATTTTCTAGATATCTAGTTTTCTTCGAGATGCGCAGCAAGTGCGCTAAGTAAATCTGCGAGTGCAAGTTTCTGTTCACGAGTTAAACCCTTTAACAATTCACGTTCTTGTTCAAGTAAACCTTCCAGCGCCTTATCTACCGCGCGCATTCCGGATGCAGTTAAAGTAACAAGTGATCCTCGACCATCATCTGGATCTGGTTGGCGAGTAATAAACTTCAACTCTTCTAAGCGATCTAAACGATTAGTGATGGTGCCGCTTGTAACAAGAGTTTCTTGCATCAGCGCGCCAGGGGAGAGTTGATAAGGATCGCCCGCACGACGAAGCGCTGCTAAAACATCAAAGCCCCAAGTTTCCAGGTCAGCGAAAGCATCACGACGGGCGATATCTAAATTTCGAGAGATACGTGAAATACGGCTAAGCACCGCAAAGGGGCTGATATCTAAATCAGGGCGCTCGCGCTTCCAATCCGCGATTAGGCGGTCGACTTCATCACGGTGTGCGCTCATAGGTCTAGAGGATATATCTCTTGCCGATATTGGCCCCAATGGTCGCGAGCACTCATAGATATGAGGGAGAATATGCGTTCCGCCATTGTGTAGTGGCTAGCACATGGGCCTTTGAAGCCCAGGGTCCAGGATCGATACCTGGTGGCGGAGCCACCAAATGAATTATCCGGCACCAGTTAGACTTACATCATGAGTGCAAATCTCGAAACGGTTGTTGTTCTCGCCGCCGGTGAAGGCACTCGCATGAAATCAGCAACGCCAAAAGTTCTGCACGAAGTCGCAGGTCGCTCACTCGTCGGCCACGTGCTAAACGCCGTTAGCGCGCTCGCCCCTAAACAAGTACGCGTTGTTGTTGGCGCTGGACGTGAAGCAGTTGAAGAACACCTGCGTGAAGTCGCACCTCATGTAACAACAGTTTTCCAAGAACGCCGTGGTGGCACCGGCCATGCAACTCAGTTGGCGCTCGCCGGCACAGATATTTCAGGAACGATCTTGATCTTGGCAGGTGATACGCCAATGCTTACCGGCGAATCACTTCAACAACTTCTCGATGCGCATCACGCAGGTGGCTTTACTGCATCAGTACTTACTGCAGAACATCCCGAACCAACTGGCTACGGGCGCATTGTTCGCGGCGATGACGGCTCACTTCTTCGAATCGTTGAAGAACGCGATGCTGATGATTTTGTCAAGGCGATCTACGAAGTAAATTCAGGGGTTTATGCATTCGATGCCAAGAAACTTGCTAGCGCAATTGGCAAGCTAACCAACGATAATTCGCAGGGTGAGCTTTATCTAACAGATGTCATCGAAATTCTGCGCAATGAAGGTGGAACAATCGCAGCGGCGCTAATTGAAGATTTCATCGAGATCTTGGGCGTTAACGATCGCGTGCAGTTAGCTGAAAGCGCCGCGTTGCTCCGTGATCGCATCAACGAAGGTTTCATGCGCGCTGGCGTAACCATCGTCGATCCAACTACCACATGGATTGATTCAACTGCAGAGATCGCAAACGATGTAACTATCTTTCCTGGCACTGCGATTTTGGGATCTTCAAAGATCTCAGGTGGAGCAGTCATTGGACCTCGCACCACGCTGGAATCTTGCAAGGTACTTGAAGGCGCAAAGATTGTTGAATCAAACTGCTTCGAAGCAACAATCGGTGCTAGTGCAAGCGTTGGCCCGTATTCATATTTACGTACCGGAACAGTTCTCGGTGCCGGTGCAAAGGCTGGCGCATTTGTTGAAATTAAGAATGCAAGAGTTGGAGATGGTTCTAAAGTTCCTCATCTTTCATATGTGGGCGATGCCACCATCGGAGAAGGTACCAATATCGGCGCAGCAACAATCTTTGTTAACTACGACGGAGTTGAGAAGCACCACACAATTGTCGGCGATCATGTCCGCATCGGTAGCGATTCGATGTTAGTTGCGCCAGTTTCAATTGGTGACGGGGCTTACACCGCGGCAGGATCTGTAATTACTGAAGATGTTCCGGCCGGTGCCATGGGTGTCGCTAGAGGTAAGCAACGAAATGTATTAGGTTGGGTCA
>CAZKNQ010000017.1:0-10987 GCA_964554225.1 uncultured Candidatus Planktophila sp. | reverse complement strand
GACCGGTTCGTTAAATGGATTCTGTGCGACTAAGTATCCCTCGGAATCCACCGTTATCGCGAGTTGAGGCAGTGGGCGAGCAGCCGGTCCAAAGATCACCTTTGCGGCGCGCGTCACATCGAAGGTTGACTGGTGGCATGGGCAGAGCAGGTGCTTGGTTTGTTGTTCGTACAATGCAACCGCGCAGCCCATATGTGAACAAATTTTTGAGAAGGCGATGATGCCTTCATGGGTCCAGGAAAGACGTTCTGCATCAAGATTAAATTCTTCTGGGCGAAGACGAATCAACAAAACCGCATCTTTGGCGATATCAGAAAGTTTGCGATGTGTGCCGGGAGCCACTGCCGGAAGTGTCTGAGCAACTGCGCCAACTTCTAGATCTTCCGGGCGAATTGGACGATCACCTGGATCGGTAACGAGGCGAGTTCCCTTTTTCCATGAAGTCTTTTCCAGCGAATCACCAGGAAGCGGACCCAAATCTCCAAGAAGAATCAGCGGAGAAAGACCAACTAGACCGAGCGAAAGAGCAAGAGTTCGCTTAATAAGTGAGCGACGACCCAGACCAGCAGCGGCGGCGCCATCTTTTGCGGCCTTTACAAACTCAGCCCGATCTTCATCTGGTGAACGAAATTCGTGTCGTTGAATAACTACTTCCTCATCAGGCATCAAAGTCTTCGCCCAATGAATTGCGCCCATACCGATAAAGAATAAAGAGGCGGCTAATCCCAGACCTAGGAATAGTTGATGTGCGTTAGTACTACCCAGAACTGGGAAGAAGATAAATACATCTTGTGGAATAAAGAGATAAGAAGCGATCAGTAGAATTGTTCCGGCGGCAGATAATAGAAAGAGAATGGATACTTGACGTTCGGCCTTTTTCGCCGCCTTTGGGTCGGTATCTGCGCGACGGTGAGTGTGTACAGGTAAGCCTGGATCTTTTAGCGGTTCAATTTCATTCGACATATTTACTTATCTCGCCTTCATCGCTAGCCAGACTGCGGCACCTACGAGCAGTCCAAGTCCAAGAGTCCAAGCCAATAACCCTTCGGTAACCGGGCCAACGCGACCTAACGCTGCTCCACCTAGTTGTGGTTCGGCTTCGGCAGACTTAATCCACTTGATCACTGAAAGTTTTTCTTCAGCGGTAAGAGTTTTATCGGAGAAGACCGGCATGGATTGTGGACCAGTGATCATCGCTTCATAGATGTGGCGCGGTGTCACGCCCATAACTGTGGGCGCATATTTTCCGCGAGTTAGCGCTCCACCTTGACCTGCGTAGTTGTGGCACATTGCGCAGTTTGTGCGGAAGAGCTCTCCGCCTTCAGCAACCGATCCATCGCGTTCGTAATTTAAATGTTCTTCACCTGGAATTTCTGGGCCTGGTGCAAGGGAAGCTACATAAGCCGCGAGTGCTTCTACTTCACGTTCGTTATAGACCGGATCCTTACGCATCGCTTGCTGGCTCATATCCGCCATCGGCATACGACCGGTAGCAACCTGGAAGTCAACTGATGCCGCCCCTACACCGATTAAAGATGGAGCGATTGCTGCGCCCTCAGCGTTTAGTCCGTGACAAGAGGAACAGCCCTTCAAGAAAATCTGCTTTCCTTCTTCAATCAAAGCGCTTCTTTCTGCGGCAGTGATTGGGCTGCTTGTTGCGGCACCCGCTACTGAGAATGTGGTGCCAATCGAAAGTAACGCCAGCACTAAAAGAACTGGTGCTACTGCCCGGTGTCTACGAAAACGTGAGAGGCGTTTCAAGTTATCTTCCATTTCTTTCGATTGGTTTCATTTCCATTAATTTCATCGTCAGTTACTTAATCAAATAAATAGCGGCGAAAAGTGCGATCCAAACAACATCTACAAAGTGCCAGTAATAGGAAGCAACGATCGCGGTGGTCGCTTGGTTATGTGTAAAGCGGCGCGCCTTTGCAACGCGAACCATGACAATCAGAAATGCAATTAATCCGCCGGTGACGTGCAAACCGTGGAATCCAGTTGCTAGGTAAAAGACCGATGTGTAAGCGTTGGTTGAGAGAGCTAAACCTTCCTGTGTCAGGTGGGCATATTCATAAACCTGACCGGCAATAAAGAATGCACCCATAAGGAAGGTTAAAGAAAACCATTCGCGCATTCCCCATGATTTAACATTGAGTAGCGAACCAGTGCGCTTCGCCTGGAAACGTTCAGCGGCGAATACACCGAATTGACAGGTCACTGAAGAGAGGACCAAAATCGTCGTGTTAAATGCGGCGAAGGGAATATTCAAAACCTTCGTTGATTCAAGCCAAATCTCTGGACCTTGCACCGCGCGTGTTGTGAAGTACATGGCGAATAGCGCCGCAAAGAACATCAACTCGCTAGAGAGCCATACGATCGTTCCGACCGCCACCATATTTGGGCGGTTGATGTTGTGATGGGTCGCAGTTGATGTGCTGGTCATGGGAGAAGTATCCCTGAAAGTTGGCTGACCCACCTAGTTCTAGGCATGGTTCTGACACTCAAAATGGCCTACTTTTTGGTGAAACGGGTCACGCATTTTCCGCCCTAAAACTGGCTGGGAAATAGCGCCGCTTTGATTAGACTTCCTACCATGAGTTCTCCTCAAAAGCCGATCATCGTTGTGTATTCCGATGATTCAGCGGTGCGCCAATCAATAGTTGCCGCCTTGGGAAAGAAAGTCGCTAGCGATCTGCCAGAACATCAGATCGAAGAGTTTGCCACCGGCCCCGCACTTCGTTCATATTTAGACCGTAAGAGTGTCACTGGAAATCTTCGCGCTGATCTTTTTATCTTAGATGGGGAGGCTGTTCCTGAAGGTGGCATGGGAATAGCCCGTCAATTGAAAGATGAAATTTTTAATTGCCCGCCGGTGCTTCTGATCACCGGACGACGTGAAGATGCGTGGTTAGCCGCTTGGTCTCGCGCCGAAGCCAGTGTGATCCATCCGATAGACCCATTCACTTTGGCAAATACCGTTGCGAATTTAATGCGCACTCGCGCAGTTGCTACCGCTTAGTTCAATTACGAAGGCAATCTACAAATGAGCTCACTTGACTGGGCGGGTGTAATCACAAAACTAGAAAATGGTCTTGACCTCCAACCTGCAGAGGCGCAATCGGTGATGCGCGAGGTTTTAGAAGATCGCGCCGATAAGGAAAATCTAAAGAACTTTCTAATCGCGCTAAAGAATAAAGGGGAGACCCCTGAAGAAGTTGGGGCGCTCGTCGCGCAGATGTATCAATTTTGCGCTCCCATCTCTATAACCGAACGCGCTGTAGATACTGTTGGTACAGGTGGCGACGGCGCCCACACAATAAATATTTCAACAACTGCGGCGATCATTGCCGCAGCGGCGGGATCGCGGGTTGTTAAGCATGGCAATCGCGCCGCATCTTCAAAATCTGGCGCCGGCGATCTTCTTGAAGCCCTTGGAGTTGCAATTAATCTAGATGGCACAAAGGTCGCACAAACAGTCTCAGAACTCGGAATCGGTTTCTGTTTCGCGCCGATATTTCATCCAGCGATGCGGTTTGCAGCTGCGGCTCGTAAGGAGTTGGCGACCGCTACGGTCTTCAACATTCTCGGCCCACTCGCCAATCCGGCAAAACCAAAGGCGGCTGCTATCGGAGTCGCTAATGACCGAATGCATTTAGTAATGGCCCAGGTGCTTGCAGAGCGCGGGGTAGAAGGTTTTGTCTTCCGTGGTGACGATGGCTTGGATGAGATCACCTTGGCCACAACAACTTCAGTTCTAACAATTGGTAGTGGTGAAATTTCTAGTGATCGCATAGATGCAAAAGATTTCTCATTGACTAACGCACCAATTTCGGCTTTGGTCGGGGGAGATGCGCAGGAAAATGCGCGGATTACCAAAGCGATCTTTGCTGGTGAACGCGGTGCGCCAAGAGATGCGGTGTTACTCAATGCCGCCGCTGCGATCGCCGCCTTTGATGGTGAGTTCGAACTTTCGATTCATGAACGTTTAAGTAAATCACTGAAGAAGGCGACAGAGAGCGTTGATTCTGGAAAGGCGAATTCTTTATTGGATGAGTGGGTTTTGCTCAGCAATAAATTAGCCGCTAATTAATCCAGGGCTTTACGCTCGCGCTTACGCTTGAAGGTAGTCAGATCTCCGAGCGTAGACACCCCAAAAGTTCCGAGTCGTTCGAAGATCCCATGTAGAACATCTACGGTAGCGCGAGCATCATCTAAGGCGCGGTGGTTGGGTTCAATTGAAGCGCCAAAGAATTCGGCCAAAGTCGAAAGTTTGCAATCTTGAACCTCGTCGCGGCCAAGAGCTGATCTAGCAATCCGCACCGTATCTACGACAATAAATTCAGGCCAGGTGCTTTCAGTTTTCAGGGCTGCTGCTTTTAGAAAACCAATATCAAATGGAGCATTGTGTGCCACTAGAACTGTCTCGTTATGAGAGCCAAGAAATTCAAAGAAGGTAGGAAGTATTTCTGCAATTGATGGTGCTCCTAAGAGCATCGAATCCGTAATACCGGTTAGCGCGGTAATGAATTCAGGAAGTAAATGACCGGGGTTAACAAAGCTTTGGAACTCACCGATTATTTCTCCACCCCGAACTTTCAGGGCACCGATTTCGGTAATTGCGGCGCCTGTAGATGGGGCCGCCCCAGAGGTTTCTAGATCAAGAACAACAAATGTGGTTTCTGCAAGAGAGAGTGCATGTACCGACATGAATGTAAGGCTAATCCATAGCCCTGACAGTGAGATCTCGCTACGCTTTAGAAATGGGAGTTATTGGAGCGCCCGCTGGTCTGCTTGAAGATTGGGCGGCAGATGGCAGCGGAAAAAATAAGAGCATCGGAGTTTTATTGGTGCACGGTTACACCGGATCTCCGGCATCGATGCGACCTTGGGCAGAGTATTTAAATCAAGAGGGATTCACAGTCCGAGTTCCTTTACTGCCAGGCCACGGAACCAAACCTGAAGATTTGAATGAAGTTAAATGGGAGCAATGGCCTGCCAAAGTTGAAGCCGAGTTGTCTGAGCTATATAAAACTTGTAGCAAGGTTTTTATCTGTGGATTGTCCATGGGCGGAGGAACAACGCTAAATGTTGCAACGAGACACTCCAGTCGACTTAGCGGGATCATCTTGGTAAACCCAATGATTCACGTTGCGATGGTCGGCCCTCGACTAGCTTATGTTCTGTCGCGTTTTCAAAAGATGCGCAAATCGGTTGGTGACGACATAAAGCGTCCAGGTGTTTCAGAGTGGGGATATGACGCTTTACCCACAAGAGGGATCCATCAACTTTTAATAATGTTGAAATACACAAGAGAGCGCTTGCATGATGTCACTGTTCCTATGCAGTTATTCCATAGCGTTGATGATCACACCCTTCCTGTATCCAATACTGAAATTATTATGAAAGAAGTTGGTTCGAGAGTTAAGCAAAGGATCGAGTTAACTAATAGCTACCACGTAGCCACTCTCGATTACGATGCCGAGATAATCTTCGAAAATTCAAAGATTTTCATTGAGACCCATGCAGGGGATCGAGGTTAAATGGCGCCGAGAGAAAATTATGAGCTTTCGCTAAGCAAGATCTCCGAAATTGATAGTGCTGGTTATCAACTTAATTCAGTCTTGGCGGTCACGAATAATCTAACTTTTAACGATGTTCTAGGTCCGCTGGCTGGTGTTCCAATTCTAATTAAAGACAATATTGAAGCGATAGGTCTTCCAGCAACTGCCGGATCTCTAGCATTGGCAGATACTCCAGTGGTTCGTGATTCAACAATCGCCAAACGTTTGCGCGCTGCTGGCGCAACTATTATTGGTTCCACAAATCTTTCCGAGTGGGCCAATATTCGTTCTGGAAAATCAACTAGTGGCTGGTCTGCAGTTGGTGGACTAACCGCTAATCCTTGGAAACATGCACACAGTGCAGGTGGTTCATCTTCAGGTTCAGGCGCAGCGGTTGCTGCTGGAATCGTATCCATGGCCGTTGGAAGCGAAACTGATGGATCGATTGTTTGTCCAGCTTCATTAAATGGCTGCGTTGGAATTAAGCCGACAGTGGGTTCGATTCCACGCGATGCGATGATTCCAATTAGCGCTAGCCAGGACACACCAGGACCTATGGCGCAGAGCGTTGCGCAGGCTGCGCTTTTATTGGAAGTGTTGACTGGAAAGAGTGGATATCAATCGGCAGTAAACGGTAATTCCGAGATTCGTATCGGCGTTGTTAAAGAATGGGTAACGCAGAACTCTGGCACAAACCAACTCTTCCAAGAACTTATTACCAGACTCAGTAAAAAAATAAAGATTGTCGAAATCTCACTACCAGCGCCAAGCGATCAAGAAGGTGAGTCAGAGTTCAAGGTTTTGATGCACGAACTAAATGAAGATTTAGCGAGCTACCTAGCAACTCGCGAGGGCGCACGCGTAAAGAGTTTGCAGGATGTAGTTAATTTTAATCTCGCAAATAAGCGCTCTGAACTGCAGCACTTCGGTCAGGAATATTTTGATATGGCACTTGCGTTAGGTGGCCGAAATAGCGATTATCAGAAGTTGCGAAGCGAAAATTTAGATTGGGCTTTAAACAAAGTCTTAACCCCCGCATTTGAAAAGTTCGATATTTTGATCGGTGAAACTTATGCGCCAGCCTGGAAGAGCAATCTAGGTGGCGGAGATGATTACGGTTCGGCATCCTGGATTTCAATGGCGCCAGCTATCGCGGGAACACCGATCGGAGCACTTCCCATGGGCTTAGTTGATGGGTTGCCGGTGGCAGTTGGTGTTGTCGCAAGAGCCAATGAGGAAGATCGACTGGTTCAAGCAATGGCGCTAATTGAAAGAGTTCTCGATCTCGGAATCTTGAAACCGACATTTACTAAATAATCTAAAAGGCTCCGGTATATCCATTAATTGCAGGCTGTCCACCTAGGTGCGCATAAAGAACTCGCGAACCTTCCTTGAAGAAACCTTCGCGGATCAGATCAATCATTGCCGCCATTGATTTACCTTCATAAACGGGATCGGTAATCATGCCTTCCAGTCTTCCGGCCAAACGAATCGCTTCGATTGTGCGTGGTCCAGCCACTCCATAGATTCCATCATGCCAACGATCAAGCAAAACGATCTCTGAATCCTTTAGTTCGCGCCCTAAATCAATCGCCGCTGCTGTACGAGATGCAATACGTTTGATTTGATCCCAAGTTTTCTCAACTGTTGCAGATGCATCGATGCCAATAACGGTTTCGGCGCGATTTGAGTGAGCAAACCCAGCAATCATTCCACCTTGCGTTGAACCAGTAACAGAACAAACAATTACATTATCGAATTTGAAACCGAGATC
Organism: uncultured Candidatus Planktophila sp.; assembly: GCA_964554225.1. Classification (GTDB taxonomy): domain Bacteria; phylum Actinomycetota; class Actinomycetes; order Nanopelagicales; family Nanopelagicaceae; genus Planktophila. The sequence continues at coordinate 3,652 of CAZKNQ010000017.1, read as the reverse complement.
CTTCTCTTGATCTTCAACCTCAAAAGCCCAACCTGCAAAACCATGTCCGCCAAGCGGATGATCTGAAGCTCCTGCTGGAATTGCGTAAGGCTTTCCGCCTCGCGCGATTACATCTGCGATCGCTTCTTCCCAAGATTTTCTAAAGCCGATATCAAACCCGGCGGGATCCAAGCGCACCTCTGCCCCCATAATGCGGCTTAACAAAATGTTTCCAGTCTTTTCGTAGTTAACTTCTTCCCAATCAACCCAATGCTCTTGAACTAGAACACATTTCAATCCCAGGTGGGCGGCTACTGCCGCCACTTGGCGGGTGTGATTTGACTGAACTCCACCAATTGAAACCAAAGTATCGCAACCAGTCGCCAGCGCCTCCGCTGCCAAATACTCAAGTTTGCGCGTCTTATTCCCGCCATAAGCTAGCCCTGAATTCACATCTTCGCGCTTTGCCCAGATTTCTACTTTGCCCCCGAGATGATCGGTTAATCGATCAAGGCGTTGCAGAGGAGAGGCTCCGAAGGTGAGTTTTTCCTTCGCAAAGGATTCAAGCTTGGCTCTAGTCATGCGCAGATCCTCTCACGCTAAGCCGCACAAATAGAAATTAATTCTTAATGCTCGCCTTGATCATCTTCTGCAGCACCTTCTCATCCACTGGCCAATCGTTAGGCAGCGCGATGGTTTTCTTATTGACTCGATATTGAGCAAAGTAGGGGGTGAACTCTTTAAGGACTTGCTGATTCCATGGCGCAATCAGAATGTGATTAGTAGCGGCAGATGCGCCGAAAATGTACTCATCACCATTCTTTAGCATCGGCTGATTCCAAGCGATGACAAGTTCTAGCTTGGGAAACTTGCTCTGAATAGCCTTGAAAATCTTCTTCATCGTCTTAGCCTGCTCAGGTTTAATGCTTTTGAAGTAATCAGCCGGAGTTTCGTGCCTTCTCGATGATACGGATCCTCTTGAGAACATTACGAGCGCATTTGCATGTGCTTGAGAGAAACCATAATTCTCGCGCAAGAAGGCGACTTGTTCTGGGTATTTCTTGCCATCTAACTTCTTCATAACTGCAAACCAATACTTCATTGGCTCGCCGTGCTTCTTCTCTATCGCAGGAAAATGCGCTTCTCTTGATGGGTCTTTTGGTGGCACTTTACTTCTTTCGCTTATCCCGCACATTCAGATACACGGCATAGCCCATATAAAGAAATACTGATGGTGGGTAGAGATAAATAGGAATGATCAAAAGAATCACCGCCACTATCTTCATATTTGAAGATAGTCGATCCCATTCACCCAAAAATCCAGTGCGTGGCTCTTTCTCCATTCAGGCAATCCCTTCAATCTTGAGAGCAGTTGAATCTGGAATTGGGCAAGGCGCGCCATCGCAACAGTTAGTTTTCATATGACAGTTCGGACAGAACCATCGCGATGAAACTGGATCGTAAGGTTGCCCGCAAAAGTCGCAGGGCATCTGGTTATTGGCGCTCACGTCATAAATAGTAATGCTTCACGTGGACGATTCACCTGCGCCACTTCACGTGCGTTACGTGGACTCTTTCTTTGCGCCACTTCACGCGAGTTACGTGGACGATACTGGGATCGAACCAGTGACCCCCACAATGTCAATGTGGTGCTCTACCGCTGAGCCAATCGTCCGGGTCTAAAACTTCGGTATCTATTAAGTTGTGGTCGAAAGTATAGCCGAGGCTATTTAGCGCCCGAAATCGTCTTCGATACGCTCGATGTCATCCTCGCCGAAGTAAGTGCCTGTCTGTACTTCGATGAAAATTACATCGCTTGATCCAATATTTTCGATGCGGTGAAGATCACCGATTTCAATATCGAGTGAATCACCTGCAGACATCTCGAAGATATCTCCATTGAGAGTTATCTTCGCTTGACCTTCAACGATAAACCAATGTTCCGCGCGCTTTTCATGGCGTTGGTACGAAAGGCGTTTACCTGGATTTACCCAGATCGTTTTAACTTTATGAGCGGGGCTTTCAGCCAAGATCTCATAACGTCCCCAAGGACGTTGTGATTGATCTTCGCTCATCGTCTTCTCCAGTAGAACTTTGTAATGCAACTTATTTTAGATATTGGAGGTCGGAACGGGATTTGAACCCGTGTAGAGGGATTTGCAGTCCCTTGCCTCGCCTCTCGGCCATCCGACCATAGACAAACCGCCACCTGAAAATAAATTCGAAGCGGCGGTTAATCCGAGCGGACGACGGGGTTCGAACCCGCGACCTGAACCTTGGCAAGGTTCCGCGCTACCAGCTGCGCTACGTCCGCATTTCGTGCGGGGGCAAATCTAGCGCAGCAGGGGGCTATCCGCCAAAGTGAGCGCTTTCACCGTAGCGTTAGGGCTATGGATCTGCGTGATGACTCATTCTGGATGGGTCGAAGGTATGCCAGATCTCTTTTGGAAGTAACGAACGATCTTTCGCGTTTAGATGATGGAAACTTTTGGGCGGTATCGATCTCCTTTGACGGAGAAGTTACACTCGCCAGATTTCGATCTAATTTTGCAGCAGATTTTCCATTTAGCGGTTCACAGTGGAGGCCAATTCAGGGAGATTGGATCTCATCTCTGGGCAAAGAACAGTATTGCGAGTATGTGGAGAAAATTAGAAGCTCGATATCCGATGGCTGGGTTTATCAAGTAAATGCTTGTCGTCAATTGCACGTTCCATCAGATAGAGATGAACTAGCCTCACTCTTTGGCAAATTACTCCGTGAGAATCCGGCACCACATGCCGCCTTTCTTTCACTCCCGCAGTTGAAAATCGCATCAGCATCTCCTGAGTTATTTCTCTCCCGAAATGGTTTGACCGTGAAAACTTCGCCCATTAAAGGAACTCAGAATTTAAGTGAGCAGGTATTTGGTAACAAAGATCAATCTGAAAACGTGATGATTGTTGATTTAATGCGAAATGATTTTGGGCGCATCTGCGAGCCTGGGTCAGTAGATGTTTCGCACCTTCTTCGTAGCGAAGAACACCCGGGTTTGCGTCACTTGGTTTCGGATGTGGTTGGTAAATTGCGAAAAGATATTACTTGGACCGAGATTTTCGAGGCCTTACTTCCTGCAGGATCCATTAGCGGAGCGCCAAAGAGTTCGGCACTCTCTGTAATTGCAGAAAACGAAGAGATCAAACGTGGCCCTTATTGTGGAGTTCTAGGTTGGGTAGAAGGAGACAGGGCCGAACTCTCTGTTGCGATTCGTATCTTCTGGCAGGAAAATGATGGTTTTCTAAAATTTGGAACTGGCGCTGGAATAACTTATGGAAGTGATCCAGTTTCAGAATGGGAAGAAACCGAGCTAAAGGCGCAGCGACTTATTTCGATTGCCGGAGGATCTATAAAATGAAGATCTGGTTCAATGATCGAATCTGCGATTCTCAAGAGATTGATATTGATTTTGATGGTTGGCCGGTCGGCAGCGGAGTTTTTGAAACTATACGAACTGAAAATGGTGAAGTTTTCGAACTAGCTCGCCATATGCGCCGCGCGGCTAAGGCTGCGAAGAATTTTGAGATTAAGTTACCCGGAGAAGATCAGATAAGAATCGCAATAACGGCGCTACTAGCGAAAGAACCTCACCAGCTCGGCCGATTGAGATTACTGTTCTCAAAAGATTGGTTTGTTGCC
>CAZKNQ010000016.1:0-11298 GCA_964554225.1 uncultured Candidatus Planktophila sp. | reverse complement strand
TTGACTCAACATCACGCATCTTGGATCCACGCTATATCGGTGAGCATCACTTCCGAGTTGCAAACCGCATCAAGCAGATCTTGCAGCGCTACAAGGATCTTCAGGACATCATCGCGATCTTGGGTATTGATGAGTTGTCAGAAGATGATCGTGTACTAGTTGGTCGCGCACGTCGTATCCAGCGCTTCTTGTCACAGAACACATTCGTTGCAAAGGTCTTTACTGGTATCGACGGATCATTCGTTCCGCTATCAGAGACCATCGCAGCCTTTGAAGCACTTGCCGATGGCAAGTACGACCACGTTCCAGAACAAGCATTCTTCATGTGCGGTGGCCTCGACGATGTCGAGCGCAAGGCCGCAGAGCTAGCGAAGAACTAATCACATGTCACTCAACGTCGAACTAGTATCGCCAACACAGCGTGTGTGGTCCGGGCAGGCAACTTTTGTTTCTGCTCGCACAACTGAAGGAGAACTTGGTGTTCTTCCTAATCACGCACCACTGTTTGGCGTACTAGTCGATGGTGCCGTGAGCATCAAAGCGGTTGATGGAACGACTAAGGAATTCAACGTACAGGGCGGCTTCTTATCTGTCGCTAACAACCGTGTTTCGATCCTTACTGAATCAGTCGGTTAGTTTCAAAAATTTCAGCTTCAGAAACATGAAAAGCAAAGGCACAGTTTCTTACACTGAAATTTTTTGTTAAGTCCTCGCCTATTCGCGAGTTACGTTGGCGCCGAGTGCGCGAAGATCTTGCGCAAAATTTGGGTAGCCGCGATCGATGTGGAATGCGCCATCGACGGTGGTTTCACCTTCGGAAACTAGGGCGGCAAGAACTAGGCCGGCGCCAGCGCGAATATCAGTGGCTTCGACTGGTGCGCCAGATAGCTGCGGAATACCAGTAATTGAGGCGTGTTTTCCGTCTACGGTTACTTGTGCGCCAAGGCGAGCAAGTTCGTTTACAAACATAAATCGTGATTCGAATACGTTTTCGGTAACCATGGAATGGCCATCAGCTATAGCGTTCATCGCGATAATAAATGGCAATAAGTCCGTGGCAAATCCCGGATAGGGAAGTGTTGCAACATCGGTTGCGCGCGGGCGTTGATTCATCTGCACACGAATGCCATTGGCAGTTGAAGTAATGATTGCACCTGCGTGCGCTAACTTCTCGAGCATCACTTCCATGTGATCAGCGCGACCACCATGAATTGTTATATCGCCCTGGGTCATCGCTGCAGCAAATGCCCAAGTACCGGCGATAATGCGATCGGTAATTGTGGTGTGGTCAGTTGGGTTTAACTTTTCAACACCAGTGATCTTGATAAGCGGAGATCCTAGACCTTCGATCATGGCACCCATCGAAATCAAGAACTCACCGAGATCTACAAGATCTGGTTCGCGCGCTGCGTTATCGATTGTTGTAACGCCCTTTGCCAAAACCGCTGCAGTCATTAAGTTTTCGGTTGCGCCAACGCTTGGAAAATCTAATTCGATAGTGGCGCCAGTTAAACCTTTGGGAGCTTCGGCGATTACATAACCGTGTTCCACGTGCGCTGTTGCACCAAGTGATTCAAGGCCCTTGATATGAAAATCTAAACCGCGTGAACCAATTGCATCGCCACCAGGGAGTGCGACTTCGGCTTTACCAACGCGAGCAACAAGTGGGCCGAGTACGTTGATAGATGCGCGCATCTTGCGCACAAGATCGTAGTCCGCGCGATGAGATGGTTTTTGCGGCACTGTAATTGTGAGAGTCGAGCCATCACGTGAAACTTCACATCCCAGGCGCTTAAGTAAATCTGCCATGATGTCGACATCGGCGATATCCGGAACGTTGCGAATCGTTGATTTACCAACTGCCAATAGCGATGCTGCCATTAGCTTTAGAACCGAATTCTTAGCCCCGGTGACCGATACTTCGCCTTTTAGGCTGCATCCGCCGACGATGCGGAAGCGATCGTTGGTCGAATCTTGCGAAGATGCCATATCCGAAGTCTACTTATAGGCTAGGGCCATGGTTAATTTAACGCGTATTTACACCAAGACAGGCGATGACGGATCTACCTCCCTTGGAGATATGAGCCGAACTTCCAAGAATGATTCGCGCCTTGAGGCATATGCCACAGTTGATGAAGCTAATTCAACTATCGGTGTTGTTATTGCAACCGACGAACTCAGTGATGATATTCGCGCGCTTTTAGTTCGCATCCAAAATGATCTCTTTGATGTCGGAGCCGACCTCTGCACACCAGTAGTAGATTCACCAGCTTTTGAACCACTGCGCGTTCTTGAATCTCAGATTACATATCTGGAAGAACAGATTGATAAGTACAACGCTGATCTGCAACCACTTCGTTCATTCGTGCTGCCATCTGGAACACCAGCGGCAGCGCATTTGCATGTGGCACGAACTGTGGTTCGTCGTGCAGAGCGTCGCACTTGGGCTGCAATCCATGGCTTTGGTTCTGGAGTAAATCCACTTACAGCGAAGTATTTAAACCGCTGTTCTGACCTGCTATTCGTATTGGCACGTGTTGCCAATAAAGAAATTGGCGATCAATTATGGGTACCCGGAGCTAACCGCTAACTTTTTAGAACTGCGCGGGCGATCTTTTCGTCGCGTTCAAAGACATATAAACGAGGACCATCTTTAGTCTGGGCCAAGTTTGCCTTGATCTCAGCAGTTGCAAGTTTCAAGCGCAAGAGTTCGCCCTCGATATAGTTATTTGGAGATGCGATTACAACTAACGCGCCGTAATCATTCTCGCCGCCAACTTTTGGCGTGCGCTCAACAACTGATTTCCCACGTTTAAATGCCCAACGCAAAATTAACGAAAGTATCGCTACGGCAAAGAAACCGCCGAAGCTAGATAGAAAGAGGCCGTTATCGATTCCACCCAGCATCGTTAACTCGCACTCGCTTGATAAACAGTATTTGGAAGAGGTCCAGGCGGATCGCTTTGATTGCAATCGACGTTGATATTGGAAACTATATGGCCAGCTCCGATTGGTTCGGTTGTAACCAAGAGAACGGTCACTACCTGTTTAGGGGCGCTGCGCCCAACATCAGCTGTGACTTTACCGAAGGTTTTAGTGGTTCGATTCTCAGGCGATGTTGCGCCAACCACATCGGCGGTTACACGCCACCAACGACAACCAATTTCAGCGCCAACTAGAACTGCACCGCAGGTGAATTTTGTGCAATCTTTAACTTGTGAAGCTAGCGCCGATTTAGCAGAGAGCAGACCGACCAACTCTTTTGCGGTAGGCACCTTTAAATACAACTTAGTTTCATCGAGTGGATCTGTTTTAAATCCAACTGGTGGCCACTTAGGTGAAGGAGAAGGTAACTTTTTAGCAACTTTAGGTTTCTTCTTAACCGGTGCCTTTTTAACTGGCGCCTTTTTAACTGGAGCCTTTTCGCTGGCGCTGGCTTTGGGCGTTGGCGTCGGAGATTTAGTCGCTGCAATGGTGGCGGTTAGCGAGACTGACATAAAGAGAGCAGCGAAGATAGCAATTAACTTAATTCTCATCGCGCTTGCTCCCATTTAAATGTTTTGATCGAAATCACCAAACCGGCGATCAACCACGCCAGAATAATCCAGAAAGTGCGACCAGTCTCCCAAGTACCGGCAACTTCCTGCGCAGCAAATGAATCTGGGAGGAATACTGAACGCATTCCCTGTGTCATCCACTTCAGCGGGAAGATCGCCGCAACTTGCTGCATCCAGCCCGGCAAATCGGTGAAGACGAAGAAGACGCCGCTAAAGAATTGCAGAATGATTACTACAGGCGAGACGACTGCAGAGGCGCCACGTCCGCTCTTGGGAATAACTGAGAATGCGATACCGAGCGCCGTTGAAGCTGCGCTTCCCAAGATGATCAACCAAGCAAAGGTGAACCACTTTGCCGGATCAGTTGGAAGATTTACCCCGAAGAATAAGACACCCGCAATTAGAAGCAGGGCTACTTGAATAACCATAGTTACAAATACAACGATTGATTTTCCGATGAAATAACTTGAAGCCGGCATTGGCGTGCCTTGCAAGCGCTTTAACGTTCCAAAATCACGTTCTACAGGAATCATGATCGCGAGCTGTTGGAAACCCGTGTTAACTAGCCCAGATGCGATCATGCCAGCGACAAAGTATTGGCTGAAAGTTACGCCATCAGTTAGTTCGTTGGTAAAGACGGAACCAAAGATCGCGAGCAACATAATTGGGAACGCAAGAGTAAAGACCACAGATTCGCGTTGGCGCATAAATTGTTTAACTTCAAGGCCTCCGCGTGCAATACCAATTGCTAATGCGCTTGGAACTTTATTGGTCCGTACTTTATTGACTGACATCAGCGTCCCCAATCATTTCCAAGTAAATATCTTCAAGTGAAGCGCGCTTAACGGTGAGTTCAGGTATCTCATCTTTATAAGTCTCGGTGAGTTTGCGAATCAAGGCGGTTGGATTATCGGTTCGCTCAGTTTGAATACCGTCGGCACCCTTCCAGGAAACGGTTGCAAGTGACGTCGCACGGCCGCCCAACAGAGCAGGGGTTGCAACTTCGATGATCTTGCCCTGGTTTATTACAGCAACGCGATCGGCTAGCGCTTCAGCCTCATCTAGATAATGGGTAGTGAGCAAAATTGTTGCGCCAGACTTTCGCAAATCCTGAATCAGCGCCCAGAAAGCGCGCCGCGCTTCTGGATCAAAGCCGGTTGTTGGTTCATCAAGGAAGAGAAGTTCGGGGGATCCGATAATTCCGAGCGCCACATCAAGGCGGCGGCGCTGTCCACCAGAGAGCGTTCTGATTAGAGCTGCAGATTTATCGCTTAAGCCAACTGCGCTAATTACTTCATCAACGTCGCGCGGATTTGAGTAGTACTTTGCAAAATGTGCGACGGTTTCATATACAGATAAGTCACCAGCATCGTTGGTCGATTGCAGAACTATGCCGATGCGGTTGCGCCATCTGCGAGCTTGTTCACCTTTGACTCCGGGATCGGTTCCGAGCACTGAAACTTCACCGCGATCGCGATCTCGAAATCCTTCCAGGATTTCTACCGTGGTCGTCTTACCCGCTCCATTTGGACCAAGGAGGGCAAATATCTCACCAGGTTCAATCGTTAGATCAATTCCAGCGACCGCTTTATTGGCGCCATAACTTTTTTCCAGGCCACGGACGTTAATCACGCTGCTCATATGGCAACCATGCCACATTCAGGGCAAAAGTGCGAGAAAATGAATCCATGAGCCCACGACGCAACTATCCAAAGGGGCGTCGCCCAAAGGATGAAGAGCGCGATATCGCGACTTCTAATCAAACTATTGAAGAACATACCGATGGTGATTTTATTGTTCGAAAGATCACAGGATCTAGTTCAACTAAACCATATCGTTGTCCCGGTTGTGATCAAATAATTCCAATGGCAACACCGCACACTGTTGCATGGATGATCGGTGATGAAGATGGTCGCCGCCATTGGCATAACGCATGTTGGGCAAAGCGAAATAATCGTCGCCCTAATACAGAGCGCACACGCAATGCACCACGCTTTTAATTAGCCCAAGCGGCCGTTCAGTAAACGCGTCAAAGTAACAATTAAATTATCGCTTCCTTTAGTGCGCTTAAAACTAGTGAATGCAATTGGTAGTTGGAATCGCGCGCGAACAACGGTGCGTGGGTAAGTAAATTCAAGAATTCCTTCAGGGCCATGGATACGTCCGTAACCACTATCTTTAACTCCACCAAATGGCACTGATGCAATTGCGGCAAAGGAAATAGTCGAGTTAATCGCAACCATTCCACAATGCAACTGGTGCGCAATCTTTTTACCTTGGCGCTTAGACCAGATAGATGAGCCAAGTCCATATCTAGAGGCATTTGAAAGCGCGATCGCTTCAGCCATTGATTTCACGCGGTTGATCGCGATTGTAGGTCCAAAAGTTTCCTCTAACATCGCAGTGGAATTTTCAGGAACATCAAGCAAGATAACTGGTTCTACAAATGGCGCTTTAACTGAATCAGAACCGCCTAGAGCAACCTTTGCTCCCTTAGCGATCGCATCATCTATGTGGCCTTGAATGACGTTGATTTGTGATGGCATTGTTGCGGGCCCGTAATTACCTACCCCAGGAGCGCCTGGGTGAATTGATTTGGCGACCTTGATCGCTTCTTCAATAAATTTATCGGCCACCTTCTCATGTACATAAACACGTTCAGCACCGATACAGGTCTGTCCGGCATTAGACATAGATGACCAGATCGTTGCATCAGCTGCGCGCTTAATATCGGCATCTTCGGCAACGATTACTGGATCTTTTCCGCCACATTCGAGTACAACTGGAGTCATATTTGCAGCACATGTTGCAGCAACTAATTTGGCAGTACGAGTAGATCCAGTGAAAGCTAATTTATCAACACCACTTTCGCAGAGATCCTTACCGGTTGCGCCAAGTCCTGTAACGCAGGTGAAGATATCGGCAAATGGAGCAACTTGTGCAAAGGTGCTTGCCAAGATTGTGCCAACCCCTGGTGTGTATTCACTAGGCTTAAAGACCACGGTATTTCCGGCGGCGAGTGCGTAAGAAATAGAACCCATTGGCGTAAAGATTGGATAGTTCCAAGGGCCAATTACACCTACTACGCCAACTGGAGAACGTTCTACTGTTGCTGACATATTTGCCATAAGTGCACCAGGAGAACGATGCGATGTGCGCATTACATCCTCGGCATGACGCGCTGCCCATCCTAAGTGGCCAACTGCAAGGGATGCTTCAAGCTTGGCATCGCTAACTGGCTTTCCAGTCTCTCTAGATACAAGTTCAGTAATTTCATCAAGTTGTGAAATAAGTAAGTTGCTCCACTTAAGCAATACTTTACGGCGACCTTTGAACCCCAAATCCTGCCAAGCACTCGATGCGCTGCGGGCAGCAGTAACCGCGTTAAAGACTGACTCACGATCTGTAATTGGATAATTAGCAATAACCTCACCAGTTACTGGATAGTGCGAGGCAAATGTGTTTGTAGAAGTGGACATAGGGAAAGACTAGACTCTCCTGCATGTTGCAGCCAGTACGCCCCAGCACTGTTCTACCGGCGCTACGCACTCCATTTACAGTTACAACGAGTGATGGCCAAACGCTGATCGGCGAAAGCGCTGCTCCACTCGATCGTTACACCGGGGCAATCCTTTGCTTACACCCCTTGCCAACCGCGGGCGGAATGATGGATAGCCACGTTTATAAAAAGGCTGCCAATCGCTTGCCCAATATGGCTGGCATACAAGTAGTTCGCTTTAACACTCGCGGAACAACAAGTGAAGCAGGTACTAGTACGGGCACATTTGATAACGGTGGGCTAGAAAAATTCGATGTTGAAGCGATGACAACTTACTGTCTCGATACCCTAGGGCTAACAAATCTCTGGGTAGTTGGTTGGTCATTCGGAACAGATTTAGCGCTTCGTCACGCTAAAGATCCACGGATCAAGGGCTTAATACTTTTATCTCCACCACTTCGCACATCCGATGTTAGCGACCTTGAATATTGGGCCAAAGATGGACGTCGTGTCATTGCCCTAGTTCCTGAATTTGATGACTACCTGAAACCACCAGAAGCGATCGCGAGATTTAAAGCGCTAACTCAAATAGAGATAATTCCTATTGCTGGCGCCAAGCATCTCTGGGTGGGAGAACCGTCGGTTTACACAGTTTTAACTGAAATCACAAAGATAATTGCGCCAGAGCGCTTGCCGCTGCCTACTGAGATTTGATCAATTATTAAGGTGATTTTTTCTTAAATCCTTGTGGGCACTTAGGTTTAATCGCGGTTACCTTCTTTGTAGTTTTACCCTTTATACAAGTAATCGTCGATTTCATAGTGGCTGCGTCAATTTTAGCTTTTGCTTCGGCCTCTTGCTTGGCCTTCAGTTCAGCCGCAGATTTCATCTCGGCTTCCAACTTCGCCTTTGCTGCAGCGTCTTCAATTGCAATTTGTTCTAAAACAAATTTTTCAGCTTGTTTAATCAAATCTAATTGTTTATAGATTTGTGGCGAATACTGAAAACCGCCTTTTCCATCGTAACCTGAACCCATTCCACAACCGTATGTGAACGCACCGGTGCCGATATTGGCGAGATAAAGCAATTTTCCGTTATAAGTTGTTGTGAGTGAGCCTCCAGAATCGCCTGCGCACATTCCAGTTTTTCCAGGACTAAAGAAAAGTAATTCATTCACAAATTTATCAGGGAGCCTAACCATAAGTTGAGAAAAGTCACTTGCGGGTCGCAATGTAGCTTCGGCTGAGCGCGGAACTAAAGAGGATACAAGTTGATTTGTTTTACAAGGTGGATTTTCATTCGGCCCACATAAATCTGTGTGATTTCCATACCCGTGCATTTTGACTGTTGCCTTTTTGCCTACGAGTTCCTCCTCTATTTCTGGAGTCATCAGCTGTGCAGGTTCTATGGGAATTAGGTCACGTTCTAGTACCAAGATTGCAAAATCGTTTAAATCTCCCTCTCTGTCAGCAATATAACCGGGAGCTGCAAATCGCTTAATAACGCGAACGCCTGGTCCAGAATTTGAAACATTCGAGTTTGGCTTTCCTACAGAAAGTTCTGTACGAAAATCAATCATTTCACCCTTCGCATTAAATGTAACCGCAGTATGAGCAGATGTGAAAACTAATCGTGGCGAGTATAAAAAACCAGATCCATCCGCTCTAGCAGATGTTGGAAACTGCAGAAGAGGGACAATTCTTTCATTTGAGTAATCTTCAATCCCTGGCAGACTTGCCTGGGCAGAAAATGTGGTTAGAGAAAGTGCTAGTGATACTAGAGATACAGTAATAAAACGTGGCAACCGCATCGCCTAATCCAAATTTTCTATTTTTTCCACAACTAGAGATTATCGGATTAGAAATCGGTTGTGAAGACTTAGGCTCTTGTTTAAGTCTTACGAGTTATCTGCCCTTGGAAACACGACTTCATCAAGGATCAAGATCACTGATGCAGCGATCGGTACAGCAATTAATCCGCCAATTAGGCCAAGCAGTGATGATCCAATTAGCGCCGAAATTATGGTTACCGCGCCTGGAACTGAAAGCGTGCGCTTCATGATTCGTGGGGTCACAAGGTAATTCTCAATCTGTACGTAAACGACATATGCAACAAAAGCAATCAGAGCAATCGAAACTGATTGGGTGAGAGCGATAATCGTTACGACTGTGCAACCGATGAAATGACCGATAAGTGGGATAAGTCCACAGACCAAAACAATCATCGCTATCGCAACTGGCGATGGAAGTGAAAGTACAAGTGAAAGCGCCAGTACAAAGACCGAAGCCATTGCGGCAATTAAAATCTGGCTTCCGACGAAAGATCCGACGCGTGAAATAACTGCGTTGGTTAGAAGTGAGACGCGGTCACGGCGGCTAGCTGGAACAAAGCGGAGTCCGAGTTCGGTCATCTGTGGCAGTGAAGTAATGAAGTAAAGAGTCAAGATCAGGATAGTGAGTGCGGTGAAGGTTCCAGAAAGTACTGATTTTCCTACACCGATTACTCCACCAAAGGCAGAGATTATCAGGGTTCCATCTGAAGTCACTTCTTTAAGTTTTGATTGCAGCGAATCGATAATTCCGAACTGCTTATTTAGGTCCGCAATAGTTGGATTCTTATCCAAGTCGGTTAGCAAAGCCGGAAGGCTATTAATTAGTTGTGTGCCTTGAGATACGACTGGCGGGATTACTACCGCAATAAAGAAGACCACAAAAGTAATTACAGATACGAAGATAACCGCAACGGCATTGGCACGCGATAGTCCGCGTTTTTGAATCGCCACAACGGCAGGATTCAGGCCAGTTGCTAGGAATAGCGCAACAATTATCAAAACAAAAATCTGACTTGCGCTGGCAAGTGCGCGCATAAGGACAATCGCAATAAGTGCACCTAATGTGGCTATAAATCCAAAGTAAAAGGGGTGAGTTCTATCAATTGGATTGCCCAAAGCGCCAAAATCAGTCTTGATTGCATTTGCCTTAACTTTTGACTTGGGTTTGCGTTTGATGCGATCTGCTATTGCCATGCGTCCTATTCTAAAGCGATATCCTTGATACATGGCGTTACGCATTACGGGATTAGGCGAAGAAATCGCCGCCGTTACAGGCTTGCCGTGGCATATCAATTTAGAGGAGTGGCCCGAGGATCCCGCACTGACTGAAAAGCGTGGTATTTCAAGACATATCGTTCGCTTGGTTCGATCCACCGATGATCCCGATGCGGAAGTTTATGCAGTAAAAGAGACGGTCTCTGAATTCGCTAACCGCGAGTACAAAGCGCTGCGCGAACTAACTCATCTTGGAGCACCGAGCGTTCAGCCGATCGCAGTAATTGAAGGACGAACCGATGAAAACGGGGAAGAGCTTCCATGCGCTCTTGTAACGCGATTTCTGCCATATTCACTGCCGTACCGAGTTTTACTTAGTGGCAAAGATGTAACCGCCAATGACATCACCATGATGGCCAACGCTCTTGCCCTACTTTTGGTACAACTTCACTTACTTGGTTTCTGGTGGGGCGATTGTTCGCTATCAAATACTTTATTTCGCCGCGATGCAGAAGCTTTCGCCGCTTACTTGGTAGATGCCGAAACTGGTGAGTTCCAGAAAACTCTTAGCGATGGACAACGCGAACATGATTTAGAGATCGCGCACTTTAACGTTGCCGCTGAACTTGAAGATTTAGCGCTATCTGGTGTTCTTTACCCAGGCATGGATCCAATCCGTGCCAGCGAAGCAGTAATTAAGCGCTATCACCGAATCTGGAAAGCTCTGAAAGAACGTCAAGTGCTTGATCCGAAAGATCGTCACGCCGTAGAACGTGCGATGCGTCAGCTACATGATCTTGGGTTTGCGGTAGATGAAGTCTCGGTTTCGCTAGATGGTGAATCACAGAAACTTTACTTCCAGCCAAAACTTGTGGCACCTGGCTATCACCGCAACCGTTTGCGAGAGTTAACTGGACTCGAAACTGAAGCGCTGCAAGCTAAGCGTTTGCTGGCTTCCCTTGATCGCTTCCGGGGCCGTGAAGAAAATCCGAAACCTCCGATACAAGATTCTGCGCGTCGTTGGTTAAATGAAACGTATATGCCGATCGTTGCCATGATTCCTGATAATTTGAAAGGTCGTATCGAAGAGGCACAGTTCTTCCATGAGGTTCTAGAGCATCGTTGGTACTTAAGTGAACGCGAAGGCCACGATGTTGGGCTAACCTTTGCTGCGCAGTCATATATTGAAGATGTAC
>CAZKNQ010000015.1:0-11437 GCA_964554225.1 uncultured Candidatus Planktophila sp. | reverse complement strand
TTTATTTCCATGTGCGCACTCTAAACTTAATATGTAAGAAAGGCTAGAAAGGGCTGTTAATTATGGAGACTGTATTTCTGATCGCATATATCGCACATATGTTGGCGATCGCTGGAATTCTTGTTCTACTTCTTTTGCAGATAAATAAAAGCCCTCGTAAACTTTCAAAGGGCGTGATTCATTCCGCCGCTACTGCACTTCTTGCTGGTCTCGTTCTAGTCGGTACCTACTCATCGGCAAAGCCTGATGAGACCCTGGATCACACCAAAGTTGGAATAAAACTCTTGGTAGTTCTAGCCATTCTGGTTATTAGCTATATCAACGTTAAGAAGAGCGAGTTAAAGAAAAACGTATGGCTTACGCTGATTGGCCTGACAGTTCTCAATATTCTTATCGCCACTGTTGGGTAATCCATCATTTCATGAATAGCCTTATCAAGCGCTCTGCTCTGCTCACTGCAGCGGTATTGGCTCTGACACCGAGCGCTACTGCATTCGATCCAGTTTCAGCAGCGAGCGTTTTCTCGCGGTTAGCGGTAGAGCCAGAGTTAAGCAATCCATCAGTGTCGCTAGTAGATGTGAGTACTGGCGAAGTAGTCTTCGAATCAAATGCATTTTCACAACGCAAACCTGCATCCACCATGAAGATTCTTGCCGCTGCCGCAACGTTAAAACACTTACAGCCCGATAAAGTCTTTACAACTCGAGTCTCAATCGCCAAAGTTCCCGATGCAATTGTGATTGATGGAGAATTTGATCCTTGGGTTGCGATGGATCACCGCGTTGCTACAAAGATGAATCGCACATCTTTTCCAAGAATTGCTTTTAATAGCCTAAGCAAGATCAAAGAAAGTTCGGGCGGTTCGATAAAGAAATTAAAGGTTTATTACAACGATATATACGCCAATGAAGTAGCTAGCTATAAGGCGTTCTTCAGAAAACGTGGAGTTACTGCCTCATTTATCAAGGTGAACAATGAAAAAGCGACTTCTCTGGTAAGCGAAGAGATTTTAATTTCTGAGTCACCTCAAGTAATAAAGATGCTTGATTGGTTCATGCTCTGGAGTGATAACCAACTATCTGAACGTATGGCTAAGCTCGCGGCAAAGAGCGCCGGAAATGGATTTAGCGATGAGGGTGTAGCCATCACCTTTGCAGAAATCTTAATCTCTTATGGAATCAATCCAGCACAAATGGTAGTTATCGATGCCAGTGGGTTATCGCGGCAAAACAAAGTCACGGCTCACGTGCTCGCCCAATTGCTCTTTAAAATTCACTCAGATCCAGTTTTATCTAAGTTAATTGAGAGCCTTCCAGTTGGTGGAAAGAGCGGAACCCTGCAAAGTCGTTACATCAAAACTGCTCCGGATGCCATTGGACTTGTTAAAGCTAAGACCGGAACCCTCTCAGGAACAGTGAGTCTGGCCGGCTTCGTCCAATCGGGAGATCGCGAATATGCCTTTGCAATTATTGCCGACAAGATCGGCAGAACTAATTCAGCAAGTGATCGAGCGCGAAAAACACTAGATCGTTATCTCGCCAAGATCGCAGCACCACTAGCGATACCTGCGCCAGAGAGCGCCACGGTCGTTACTGAGGTGCAAATACTTTAATTGAACCACCGTAACAAGCGACCCATATTTTTGCTTCAGTTTGGTCGTAAGTGACACCGATTGGTTCGCTACAAACTTTCACGTTCTGCAGAACCTTCATCGTCTCTGCGCTGACGACAGATAAAGTCCCGCTTCTAAAATTGACTACATAAAGGGCCGAACCATCTTGTGAGATCGCCAAACTGCGGGCCGATTTTCCAGTAGCCACACTCTTTATAGCCTGATTGGTAACTAAATCCCATGCGATTACTTTTCCCGAGATATTTAAAGTTGCATATAACTTCAAGTTATCTGGGGAAAGCACAATAGCTCGTGGATTTGATCCGATAGGAATGTGTTTAACTGAAAAATCATCCAGGTTAATTTGATGAATTCGATTGCCACCCATCTCGGCAACATAGGCAAATTTACTATCGTTGGTAATCGCGATTCCTCGTGGATAGCGCCCAATCTTTACAGTCTTTACCACTTCTTGATCTTCAACGGAGATTATTGAGACTGTGTAAGAACACCAATTAGATACGAGAATATATTTATTATCTGGTGAGACTTTAACTACCTTTGGTACTGAACCGACAGGGTAGACAGCATCAATTTTCTTATCAGAAAGATTTACGCGCGATAGAAAACTTTTGTCGTAGTTATCGTTAGGAGAACAAGTATCAGTTCCTTCACGATTAAACCCTTTGCCATACATCGCATAATTGGTGAAGTAAAGATAATTGCCATCAGGAGAAAAGGCGCCTTCAACAGGTGAGCCTTTATAGGTTCCCGAATATTTCGAGTAGCCAAAATCGGATAGCTTTACCGAATCAGGAATAGTTGCCTCGAGCTCCATTGTCTGCGCGTTATAGAGCGTGACGCTATGGCGATACATCATGTTATGGGCGCTCACTAAACCGCTATTTGAAGCTTCCACCGATTTAGGTGCAATCGCCCCGTTAATAGTTTTTACTAAAACAATCTTTTTCGCCGCCATCAGTTCTTGGCTATTGGCAGGGCTGAACGGGTTAGCAACTGATGTTAAAAGCAGACAGGCAAACGTCAGCGAAATCTTCTTAACTAGTTTGCGAGGCACTCGCCAACTTTACTGGCTTTAATGATCGTCACGATCGTCAACGTCTTCTTCATCTTCGTCTTCATCTTCGTCATCGTCGTCATCTCCACCCTTCATATTTGGTGGGATAGCGATCGCCGGAAGGGCGCTAGCGCCAAGCGATGGAGCATTTATCGAAGGAGATTGCATGGATCTGACTAAATTTGGAGAAGTTGAATTTGGAGTCGCTGCGCTGATGGCAGATGTTGCAGTTGCCGCAGATTGTGATGCTTGAACAAGTGAAGGTTGCTTAGAATTTCCAGATCCGCCTTGATATGTCTGGGCTACGACAGCGCCACCAAAGGTAAGAGTTAGCGCAGCCATTGCAACTACGAGCGGATGGCTCTTCTTTGCAACAGGTGCCAGATTGTTGGAACCGCCGTCGTTATCGGCGATCTCGATCCAGTCGGGCTTCTTTGGAGGTGTCATTAGTCATACCCTTTCTTCAATACGCACAATAGGCGCCCATTCTTAGAAGACCGTGAGAACACAGCACATTAATGCTGAGTAATCTTTGCCTGTGCCCAACAAATCAGGCGTAAAGACCTCACTTAAGGTTCGCGGATTCATCGACTTGATGAAATTACGCGTTGTTGAACTCTTATTGGTTTCGACTCTTCCGGCGATGGTTTTGGCAAAAGAAGGGCTGCCTTCACTCGCGTTAACGATTGCAACTTTAATCGGTGGAACTCTCGCTGCCGGAAGCGCAAATGCCTTTAATATGGTGATCGAAGCTGAATCAGATAAATTGATGAAGCGCACTGCAAAGCGCCCATTAGCAACAGGATTATTGAGCAAGACCGAAGCGGTAATTTTTGCTACCGTAATTGGTGCACTTTCTTTACTTATATTTCAGATCTTCACAACAACACTTGCAACGCTCTTAACCCTTATCGCAATTGTTTTCTATGTTTGGGTCTACACAATTTTGTTAAAGAAGCGCACACCGCAAAATATTGTTTGGGGAGGCGCAGCCGGGTGTATGCCAGCTCTAATTGGCTGGGCTGCAGTAACCAATTCGCTCTCCGTAACCGCCTGGTCCTTCTTCTTAGTTATCTTCTTCTGGACTCCGCCACATTTTTGGGCGTTGGCAGTTAAATACAAAGATGATTACGCAGCAGCGCATATTCCGATGTTGCCAGTAGTTGCAAGCAAGACTCACCTGCTTCGCCAGATGTGGATCTACACAATTGCGATGATTGCTTCATCAATCGCGCTAATAATTAACGCAGAACTTCAAAATTGGGCGATGGCGCTAACATTGGCGCTGGGATTGGTATTTGCCGCACAGCTACGTGGCCTGGATGAGAAATCTGATCACTACGAAAAGGCTGCCGGAAAAATTTTCCAATGGTCAATTACTTACTTGAGCCTGCTATCGGTATTGCTCGTTTTTGCTCAGCTCTTAAAGGCTTGATTTAAATCTTTAATTAGATCATCTACGTGCTCTAGCCCAACTGATAGGCGCAGCACTGAAGGTGTAATACCCATCTCGGCTTGAACATCTGGCGCCAAACGGCGATGCGTTGTTGATGATGGGTGGGTAATTAGTGATTTGCTATCGCCCAAGTTATTGGAGATATCAATAATTCGTAGCGCATCCATAAAGGCAAAAGCATCTTTTTGACTTCCAGCGAATTCAATACCGATTGTGCTACCGCCACCACTCATTTGCTTCTTAACAGTTGCATAATCTGGGTGAGACTTTAATCCTGGGTATTTAACTGATTTAACTTCTTTACGAGTCTCCAAAAATTCTGCAATCGCCTGTGCGTTTTCACTCATACGTTGCACGCGCATCTCCATGGTTTCCAAAGATTTCAAAAGTACCCATGCGTTAAATGGGCTAAGCGATGGTCCGGTATGGCGGGTAAATGGAATTAAATATTCGTGGATATACGAGAAGGAACCAAGAATTGCACCGGCAAGTACGCGACCTTGTCCATCGATATGTTTGGTTGCAGAGTACATAACAACATCTGCACCAAGTGCGAGTGGCTTCTGTAGAACAGGTGATGCCATCACGTTATCAACGATCACGGTTGCGCCAACTTTATGTGCGAGATCGCTAACCATTCGGATATCAACGATCTCCATAAGCGGATTACTTGGCGATTCGATAAAGACAACCTTGGTTGGCTTATTTAGCGCAGCAGCCCAGATGGCCGAATCATTTCCTTTTACAAGTTCTACGGTGACGCCCCACTTTGGCAGAATTTCGGTCAATACAACGTGGCAGGAACTAAACATGGCAGCCGATGCGACTACGTGATCTCCTGCTTTCACAAGGCATGCAACTGATGCAAACATAGCTGACATACCAGAACCCGTAGCAACGCAATATTCAGCGCCTTCAATTGCCGCCAAACGCTTTTCAAACATCTGCACCGTTGGATTATGGAAACGGCTATATAAGAAGTGATCAGTCTCGTCAGCAAACGAATCAAAAGCTTCTTGCGCTGATGAATATGTAAAACCACTATTTAGATAAAGTGCTTCAGAAGTTTCACCGAAGCCAGAACGAGCAAGACCGGCGCGAACCGCTGCAGTTTGTGGGTTAACTTCCCAATCTGGTGCAGGCCGTTGATTGGTTGGTTGATAGCCCCAGATCTCATTACTCACACCGATAATTCTAAGGTGCAATTGCTATATTGCGTACATGTCTCAATTAGCGATATCTGTCAGTGATTTAAGTAAGAAATATGAGTCAGGCTTCGCCGTTTCACACAGCAATTTTCAAGTTCCTGCCGGAACGATCTGCGGATTCGTTGGCCCAAATGGCGCCGGCAAGACAACGACTATCCGTATGTTGCTTGGGCTTATCTCACCGAGCGGTGGCACAGGGCGTATCTTGGGCGAGCCAATTACATCGCCAGAGAAATATCTTTCACAAGTTGGAGCGATGATTGAAGGCCCAGCTTTCTATCCCGCTCTCTCGGGTGCTGAGAATCTTAAAGTCTTAGCGACTCTGGGAGGTTTTCCTCTCGAGCGCGTAGATCAATTGCTCGCACAAGTAGGGCTAGCAGATCGTGGAAAATCAAAATACAAGACTTACTCACTCGGCATGAAACAACGTTTGGGTATCGCTGCTGCACTTTTACCTAACCCAAAACTTTTGATTTTAGATGAACCAACAAATGGCTTAGATCCCGAAGGAATTCAAGAGATTCGCCAACTACTTCGCTCGCTCGCAGATAGTGGAACGACAGTATTTGTCTCATCTCATTTGCTTTCAGAGTTAGAAATCATCAGCGAATATTTAGTTATGTTGCGAAAGGGAGAAGTAGTCTTCGCGGGACCGATGCAAGATCTCTTCGATGCACAACAACCGTTTATGTTGGTTAAAACTGAGAAAGAAAATGACCTAGAAAAAATTATTGCTCTCGCCGAAAGCGCGGGGCACAAAGCCCATATTCGTGACGGAGTTGCACACATTGAAGGCCCGGCCGAATGGGCGGGAGTTTTAAACAAGTTGGCATTTGATGCGGGAATTTTACTTACCCAGCTTTCTCCACAACTACCTAACCTCGAAGAAACATTCTTTGAAATGACAGGAGATCAGAAATGATCGGCAGCCTAATGAGAATCTTCTTTGCAGAATGGCGCAAATTACGTCGCCCCACACTGCTCTTGGGCACTATGGGTGCAGTCGCATTCTTCAGCGTTCTAGTTTCTTCACTACTCTTCTTGCTAATTGATTCACCACAAGGAAATGGTGATCGTGGAGTAAGAATTACCCGCGAAATGCTCGCTCTGCCGAGTGGTTCTACGCAAGCATTTACAAGCATCGGAAACCTTCTAGGAATCATTGCGCTCTGTGTATTTGCTGCTCAAACGGCACAGGAATACTCACTCGGAACGCTACGCAACCTCTTGGTTCGCCAACCTGGCCGTATTCGCCTGTTAATTGGCAAATTGGCATCGATGAAAGCATTTGCGGTGATTATGACTTTGGTCGGCGCCGTAATATCCATCGGAGTTTCCTATGCACTTGCTGGAAGCAAAGATGTCAGCACAACGCTTTGGTTTAATGGTGATGGTCGCATCGAGATAGCAAAGACCTTATTAAACGTCTTTATTTCGATTCTAGGCTTCGGAATCATCGGAATGGTCCTTGGAATTCTCTTGCGTTCACCGATTAGCTCAATTTCACTTGGAGTGCTTTGGTTGCTAATCGTGGAAAATATTGTCGGCGCTGTTAAATCCAGCACCTTGGAATGGTTGCCCGGAAGTCAGCTGGCGACTGTTGCCGCGGGAGGCACTGAAACAATTAGTTATACGCATGCGCTTTCACTTTCTGGGATTTATGTGGGAATTGCATTGGTGATTGCTACTGTGCTATTTACAAAACGAGATGTAGCCAACTAGCGACACTCACCATCTTTTAACCTAGTTACACAGGTTGCTCACTTATTCTGGGGCCATAACTCTTGGGGGTTTTGTGTCACATCGCAGAAAAGCGCTAGCGCTAGCCTTAATTTTCGGGCTTGCGCTTCCGATGACCCCTGCCATTGCGGCAACACCCAAACCAACGTTGGCGCAGATTGAAGCTGCGAAGAAAGCCGAAGCGGCTAAGCGCAAGGCGGCAGAATCGGCAGCAAAGAAATTAGCGGCGGCAAATCAAACACTTAGAACTCTGACTGCTAAAGCAAATGCTGCACAAGCTTTATATGTAAAGGCGAAACGAGAATTAGCAGTTGCAACTGCTGCTGCTGTGGCCGCCGCAGAGTATGCCCGCCAGACGCAAGAAGCTGTTGCGCAAGCGCACCGAGTAATCGGAAAGTTGGCAGCTAATGCTTACATAATGGGTGGATCGATGACCGATATCGAACCGCTGCTTAGCGCCAATGGCCCACAAGATTTAATTGATCAGATTTCCACTTTAGATAAGTTGGGTGTCCAAAATACGATGGCGCTTGATCGCTATAAGGCTGCAGAAATTGTGGCACGTGAGGCGAAGGTCAAAGCTGATGCAGCGAAAGTTGTTCAAGAGACAGCAACCGCAAAAGTTGCCGGAGCAAAAAAAGTTGCAGATGATGCAAGAGCACTACAACAAAAAGAAGTCGATAAGTTACAGGCTATTCAAGATAAATTAGCGCGCGAACTAGCTAGCGCAAAGCGTGTGCGAATTACTCTCGAACAGCAACGCGCACTTGCACTCCTTGAAGAGAGCCAAGCAAATACCGCGGCAAATACCGCGGGCCAGAAAAAAGTTTGGCCAAACATTGGTTTTAAGGGACGTTCCACAATTCGCACAACTGAAGCGCAAAGAGAAATTGCAGTCGCATTTGCCAAGAAACAAGTTTTGGCACGTAAGCCATACATTTGGGGATCAGAAGGACCAAACTCTTTTGATTGCTCTGGCTTGGTTTATGCCGCATATCGAGCAGCTGGTTTAGGTTGGCCAAATTGGGATCGCCTAAACTCATCGCTCTACGCTGGATATACCAAGCATGTATCACTGGATGAACTAGTTCCCGGCGATTTATTGTTCTACTCATATAAGGGAACAATTTCATCAATCCACCACATAACAATTTATGCTGGTAACGGAATGATGTGGGAAGCCAATTCAAAGGATAAAGGCTTGCTCTACTCAAATATTTACAGCGTTAAAGGACTTATGCCATTTGGTGGTCGGGTCTAGAGTAAGCGCATGACCAGCGCGCTAGTTGACCTGCGAAACGCTGTCCGACCGTTCTTAGAGAACTTAACCGCAGGGGATTGCGCGTTAGTTGCGGTATCCGGTGGCGCAGATTCACTCGCACTTGCGTATGCGCTTATTAAAGAAGCACCGGATTTGGCGATTTCCTTAATTGGCGTAACAGTTGATCATCAATTACAAAGTGGGTCAGCAGATCAAGCTAAGAAAGTTCAAAGTGCTCTAAAGAATATGGGTTATCAAGAAGTATTGATTGAAAAAGTTGATGTTGTAGAAAATTCTGGTTTGGAGGCAGATGCTCGTGCGGCACGATATGCAGCACTTGATTCAGTGGCGCACGCATTCGGCGCTTCGCGAATTTTTCTAGGACATACTCGTGATGATCAAGCCGAGACGGTTCTACTCGGATTAGCACGCGGTTCTGGCACACGCTCACTTTCCGGAATGGCAGTTGTTAATGGAAAGTATGTGCGACCGCTTTTAAACCTTACTCGCGAGCAAACAGTTGCGGTTTGTGCTGAAGCAGGATTGCAACCCTGGAACGATCCACATAACGAAAATGAAAAGTTCACGCGCGTTAAAGTGCGCAATAAAGTTTTGCCAATTATGGAATCAGAGATCGGTCCCGGTATTGCCGCGGCACTTTCGCGTAGCGCAGCAATTTTGCGTGATGATGCCGATGCCTTGGATGAGATGGCGCAAGCAGTTATCTCGCGAGTGGACTTGAAAGATCTAGATTGCGCAGCTCTTGCCGAACTCCCAAGAGCGATCCGCTCCCGTATTTTGCGGGCTGCTATCTATGCTGCGGGGGCTCCCCGCGGCTCGATAAGCGCAGATCACCTCGCCGCCGTTGAGGCGCTGGTCACTTCTTGGCGTGGGCAGGGGGAGGCGAGCCTGCCGGGTGGTGTGAAGGTTGCCCGGATTTCGGGCAGACTTTCGCTCTTGGCCCGTCCAAATTAATCACCTCATAACCACATGAAGGAGTCCTTAAGTGGATCTAGCTGCAGTCGGCACAGATGTAGAACGCGTAATCGTTACCGAAGAACAACTTCGTGAAAAAGTCGCACAGCTGGCAGCGCGCGTTGATGCAGATTACAAAGACCGCGACTTACTTCTTGTAGGTGTACTTAAAGGTGCGATCATGGCGATGGCAGATCTAACTCGCGCTATGCAACGTCACATTGAAATGGATTGGATGGCAGTTTCTTCATATGGATCTGGCACAAAGTCCAGTGGCGTTGTTCGTATCTTGAAAGATCTAGATCGCGACATCACTGGCCGCAATATTCTGATCGTAGAAGATATCGTTGACTCAGGTTTGACACTTTCTTGGTTGCGCGCAAACTTGATGTCACGTGGTGCGGCCAGCGTAGAAATTCTTGCAATCTTGCGTAAGCCAGAAGCTGCCAAGGTTGAAGTTGATTGCAAATATGTTGGCTTTGATATTCCTAAAGATTTCGTTGTCGGATATGGACTTGATTACAACGAGAAGTATCGAAACCTCTCCTTTATCGGTGTGCTTGCCAAGCACATGTACTCGTAAGGACGGCAATCTCGCTAATGGAAAAGAAGAAAATCAATAGCAAGAATTTGCTTAAGAAAAAGAGTTCCACTTCGCCAAAGACTGAAAAGAAGACTCCCAAGAAAGCACCGACCACGCGGGCTGGAAAGTTTTTCCGTGGCCCACTTTTATGGATAGTTGTTGCAATCCTTGCGGTGACAATCTTCGGACAAATAACTGGAGCCGGTAACCGTTATACCCAAATTGATACCTCGCGCGCGCTTGCTGCGATTTCACAATCTGAAGTTGAATCTGCAGTTCTGATTGATCGATCACAGAAGATTCGTTTGATCCTAAAGCCAGGTGTATTAATTAAGGGTGACAGCAAAGTTGAAGCTTCATATATCGCCCGCCAAGAGCCAACACTTATCGATGCCCTAAGCGCGAATTCGCCCGCAAAAGGCTGGACCGTTGAAGTCCCTTCACAATCGCTATTTATATCCTTCTTCTTCTCAATCTTCCCAATTCTCTTAATTGGCTTCTTGTTCTTCTTCTTAATGAGCCGAGCGCAAGGCGGAAATCGGGTCTTCTCATTTGGAAAATCGCGCGCCAAATTACAAGATAACGATGTTCCTCAAAATACCTTTGCAGATGTAGCAGGCGCTGATGAAGCGATCGCTGAACTCGAAGAAATCAAAGATTTCTTAGCCAATCCACCTAAGTACGCACTCCTTGGCGCAAAGATTCCTAAAGGCGTACTTCTCTACGGTCCTCCCGGAACTGGTAAGACCCTTCTTGCCCGCGCGGTAGCAGGAGAGGCGAAAGTTCCTTTTTATTCGATCTCTGGTTCTGATTTCGTGGAAATGTTTGTTGGTGTTGGCGCAGCGCGAGTTCGTGATTTATTTGCGCAGGCAAAGACCAATGCACCGGCGATTGTCTTCGTAGATGAAATCGATGCCGTCGGGCGTCAACGTGGCGCTGGCATGGGTGGCGGACACGATGAACGGGAACAAACTCTGAACCAACTTCTTGTTGAGATGGATGGATTTGAAACTGGTGGACAAGTTATTTTGATCGCAGCAACAAACCGTCCGGATGTTCTAGATCCTGCGCTATTGCGTCCCGGTCGTTTTGATCGCCAGATCGCAGTTGATCGGCCAGATCTAAAGGGCCGTGAAGAAATTCTTAAAGTACATGCCAAAACTAAGCCGCTTTCAGATGAAGTTGATCTAATTACTTATGCACGTCGCACACCTGGATTTACTGGAGCAGATTTGGCGAATGTGCTTAATGAAGCAGCTCTTCTTGCCGCACGTGAAGAGAAAAAGGTAATTTCTAACCACCAAATCGATGAGGCTATAGACCGAGTAATGGCCGGTCCGCAGCGTAAATCAAGGATTATGTCTGATGAGGAACGTCGCGTTACCGCTTATCACGAAGCTGGCCACGCGCTCGTGGCACATGCTTTGCCTCACACAGATCCAGTTCACAAGATCACGATTATGCCGCGCGGTCGCGCACTTGGTTACACAATGGTTCTGCCAGATGATGACAAGTACTCAACTA
>CAZKNQ010000014.1:0-12105 GCA_964554225.1 uncultured Candidatus Planktophila sp. | reverse complement strand
CCGCGAGATGAAATAAGAGCCTTCACCCGCGCGATATGCGGCGAGTGAAGGCTCTCAATCATTTATAACTTTAAGCGCTGACTAGGTTCTTGCGAGCTAGATCAACAAGTGTCTTAAATGTTGCCGGATCATTTGTAGCGATGTCGGATAGAACGCGACGATCAACTTCAACGCCAGCAGCCTTTAAGCCTTGGATGAAACGGTTGTAAGTCATCCCGTTTTCGCGGGCTGCAGCGTTAATGCGCTGAATCCAAAGTTGACGGAAATCACCCTTCTTATCTTTACGGTCGTTAAACGCGTAAACCATTGAGTGAGTGACTTGCTCTTTCGCCTTTGTGAAAAGACGCGAACGCTGACCGCGGTATCCGCTAGCGCGTTCTAGGGTTGTGCGACGCTTCTTAGCAGCGTGAACTCCACGTTTTACTCTCATTTAATTCACACTCCTTACTTAAGACCAAGCATGCGCTTGGCTGTCATTGCCACGGTTGGCTTTGCTGCTTGTTCGGTACTCAAACGACGAGTAAGGCGAGATGACTTGCGCTCCAAAAGGTGGCGCTTGCCTGCACGCTCGTGCATGATCTTTCCTGAACCTGTTACGCGAAAAGTCTTCTTCGCGCCACTGTGGGTCTTCATCTTTGGCATTTATCTTCTCCTGTACATCGTCGTCTTTACACTGTCATCTTGAAAAAAATTTAAAACTTGAACCTTCTTACTTCTCTCCTGCCGCCTCGAGCGCTGCCTTTTCCTTAGCTGCGCGCGCTGCCTTCTGCTCTGCAACCGCTTCCGTCTTCTTCTTCGTCGGTCCCAGCACCATCGTCATATTTCGTCCCTCTTGCTTAGGGGCAAATTCAACAAAAGCAACTTCTGCAACATCTTCTGCAAGACGTTGTAGCAATTTGAAACCAAGCTCGGGGCGAGTTTGTTCGCGTCCGCGGAACTTCATCGTGATCTTTACCTTGTCGCCACCTTTTAAGAATTTCACAATTGCGTTACGTTTAGTTTCGTAATCGTGGCTTTCAATCTTTGGTGTCAATCGCACTTCCTTCACCACAATGTGGGTCTGGTTCTGACGAGCTTCACGAGCCTTCTGGGCAATTTCGTACTTGTACTTGCCGAAGTCCATGATTTTGCATACAGGTGGATTTGCCTCTGGCGCGATCTCAACGAGATCTAAACCAATTTCATCTGCCATCTGTAGCGCTACTTCAATATCTACAACTCCAACTTGATCACCGGTGTGGCCGATGAGACGAATTTGGGGTGTGCGGATACGGTCATTGATGCGCGGTTCAGTTGTGATTTGTACTCCTTAGTTGGTTACTACTTTGTCGTTTTACTTCTGTCGATTTTGACTTTAGTAGCCGGGGTTTACCGCAGAAATCGCGCACCGCTAAGGAAAGCAAAAGGCGCCTGTAAGGCGACTTACTTTCGACAAACCAGCCAGCTCCCCCTAGTTACAAACGAACTAGTTTCTGGGCCGAGAAGGTGGGAGCGGTGAGCTCCTCTTGCAGTAGCCAAAGCCACTGGTCTGAGCCGTACTTTACCTTTAAGCGCCCATAGCGTGCAAACCGCCGTCTACATGCACGATTTCGCCCGTTGTTTTAGGGAACCAGTCAGATAACAGGGCCACAGCAGCCTGGGCGGCAGGCACTGGATCGGTAACATCCCATTCAAGTGGCGAGCGTTCATTCCAAACCTTTTCAAATTCATCAAAGCCCGGAATTGATTTTGCAGCCATGGTGCGAATCGGACCGGCCGCAACCAAGTTAACACGAATATTTTCCGCACCTAGGTCACGGGCCAAGTAACGTGAAGTTGATTCAAGCGCTGCCTTTGCAACGCCCATCCAGTCGTACTTTGGCCAGGCAACTGTCGCATCGAAATCGAGGCCAACAACAGATCCACCTCCGTCGAACAGTGGGCGTGCAGCCATCGTTAAAGATTTAAGCGAATATGCCGAAACGTGAACAGCGGTTGCCACATCTTCCCATGCGGTATTTAAAAAGTTTCCACCGAGCGCTGCTTCGGGGGCAAAACCAATTGAGTGAACAACGCCATCTAGATTTGGGAAATGCTCTTTAACGCGACCGGCAAGTGCATCCAAGTGCTCTTGGTTGGTTACATCGAGTTCAATGACTGGAGCGGGTTGCGGCAAGCGACCTGAAATGCGAGTAGTCAAACTCATGACTCGACCATATGAAGATAGAAGGACATTAGCACCTTCTTCTTGCGCGATCTTGGCGATATGGAATGCAATAGAACCATCGGTTAATACGCCAGTAACCAGAATATTCTTGCCTTGAAGTATTCCCATTTAATGTCCCATTCCTAATCCACCGTCTACTGGAATTAAAGCGCCCGTGATGTAACCACTTGCAGGTGATGCAACAAAGCTAACAACTTTTGCGATCTCATCTGCAGAACAGAAACGACCGAGTGGAACTGAAGCGGCGATTTCAGTTCTGCGTTTTTCATCTAGGGTGGCAGTCATATCGGTTTCGACAAATCCTGGAGCAATCACATTTGCGGTTATGCCGCGGGAACCTAGTTCGCGTGCAAAAGAACGAGCCATTCCGAGCAGACCGGATTTACTTGCCGAGTAGTTAACTTGGCCAGCAGCTCCGACTCCCCCAACTACAGATCCAATAAATATAAGTCGTCCGCGTTTTAACTTCAGCAGACCTTTGGTCGCTCGTCTTGCAACGCGAAAGGCACCGGTTAAATTTGCATTGATTACGCTTTCAAAATCTTCATCGGACATTCGCATGACTAAACCATCTTTGGTGATGCCGGCGTTAGCCACGATGATTTCAGGAAACCCCCATTGCGATTCAATTTCAGCAAAGGCGGCATCAACGCTTTCGGAGGAAGTTACATCCATCCGCACTGCGCTAAAACCAGCAGGTGCGCTGCCGCTGCGATAGGTAACAACGACATGATGGCCATCGGCCTGCAAAGATTGTGCGATCGCCAATCCAATTCCGCGGTTTCCGCCGGTTACCAGAGCGATTGCTTTTGATTCCTCGGACATATGACAAAACTTACCCTGCTACTTACGCGTAACTTGCCGTTTTCGGCGGGCGCGCCCAGACATTGCGCCTTACCCTAGGGCTATGCAATTGCGACGTAAGTCAGTAAGTAAGGCTCCAGCGGTTTATGACATCACTGCTGCTCCTGCATCACTGACCCGTGATCAAGCAGGACGTCAACGTCGCTACTTCTACTCGATGATGATCCGTACCTTCTGCTTCATTCTGACGGTCGTACTTCCTAGCCCTTATCGGTGGTTTGCACTTCTGGGCGCAGTAACGCTTCCATACTTTGCCGTTGTTATCGCAAACGCTGGACGTGAGACTTTTGCGCCAGGCTCGGGTTTAGTTTCAGATAAAGCAAAGTCTCTGGAATAAAGAAACTCTGTAGATTTAACGATTGGCTGAATTTAACGATTGGTTAGACTCAACACATGTCTGGTGAGCGCTCTTCTGAGAAAGAGTCGAAAACATTTCTAAAAAACTTGGTAACCCTGATGTTAGTTTTGGGTTGTCTCTGGGCTAGCCAATGGCAATTCCAGCGCGGTATAGATCGTCAAGACCGAAACCAGGCTATTGAGGCGCAGTTAACGCTTTCTCCTGTTGAGCTAAAAAACGTAAAACAAGACTTTGCTAAGTACGAGTGGCGAACAGTGACAACACAAGGTTCTTTCGATCCAACAAATCAGATTTTGCTTAAGAATCGATACTTTGAAGGCGTCTATGGCTATGAAGTTCTAACGAGGTTTACTGCATCGGATGGCCGTTCTTTCTGGGTTGATCGCGGATGGGTCAAGGCGGGTAAAGATGCAACCACCGCACCAGTTGTTTCGTCTACCCCAACCGGCGAAGTTTCCTTAAATGCGCGACTTCGCTTAGATCGATCGTTACCACAAGGTGCTTTCTTCGCGCTGCCCACAAATGGTGAAGGCCTGATCTCTAAATTAAATGCCCAATCAGATTCGACATCCGAAGGTTTCTACTTAGATTTACTTAGCGGATCGCAACCATCTCTGACGCCGGTGGTGCCTGCGCAAGTGCCTGAGTTAAGCGATGGACCGCATATCGCCTATTCGCTGCAATGGATCTTCTTCGGCGGATTGATTATCTACGGACGAATCTTAATTAGGCGTGGTCAGATCTTGACGAGCAAAGAGCTCGGAGTAGAGACCTCCAGTTAGAACTAACTCTTCATGCTTTCCACGTTCTGCGATTGATCCATTTTCTAGAACGATTATCTGGTCTGCCCCCATCACAGTACTCAAGCGATGTGCAATAACAATGCTTGTCCGGCCGCGTAACGCTTGCGCTAACGCCTTTTGAACGAGCTCTTCATTCTCTGAATCAAGATGGGCGGTAGCTTCATCGAGAATTACGATGCTTGGAGATTTCAATAACAATCGCGCAATCGCCAAGCGTTGTTTTTCACCGCCCGATAAACGATGGCCGCGCTCACCGACCATAGTTTCTAGCCCATTTGGAAGAGATGCGACTAGATCCCAGATTTGCGCCGCTTCACAAGCCGCTTTCATCTCATCGAGTGTTGCATCGCTCTTTGCATATTTCAGATTTTCGATAATTGTTGCGTGGAAGAGATGCGAATCCTGCATGACTACTCCGATAGATCCACGAAGTGAATTGAGGGCGAAGTTGCGAATATCTTCGCCATCAATCGAAATCACACCGCCCGTAACATCGTAAAGTCTTGGAAGTAGCGCGCTGATCGTTGTCTTGCCTGCACCTGAAGGACCCACAAGTGCTGTGACTGTTCCGGGCTTCACTTCAAAGGAGATTCCTTTGAGAATCTCTTCAGAGCCTTTTACTTCAGGCAGTGAAGCGGCCTCAAGGGAAGCCAGCGAGATCTCTTGCGCTTTTGGATAAGTAAAACGAACTTCTTTAAAAGTAATCGCGGGAGTCTTACTTTCCAATTTCTTTGGTTCTGCAATCTCTTTAACCATCGGCTCGAGATCTAAGACTTCAAAGACGCGCTCAAAGGAAACCAGTGCTCCCATCACATCGACTCGCACGGTGGCCAATGCAACTAGCGGTCCATAAAGGCGAGCCAACAGCGTTGTAATTGCAATCAAACTGCCCACAGTTATATCACCGTCGATAGCAAGGTGTCCCCCAATGCCATAAGCGATAGCGGTGGCAAGTGCAGCAATGCTTATCAAGGCGATGAAGAAGAAGGTGTTGAGCATCGCCATCGAGATACCGATATCGGCGACTTTGCGCGCCTTGCTCTTAAACTCTTTGGACTCCTGATTCAGGTCGCCATAAAGCTTTACCAAGAGCGCACCAGAAACATTGAAACGTTCGGTCATTGTTGAAGACATTTGCGCATTTACTTCAAATGAATCGCGGGTGTAGCCCTGCAGGCGCGCACCTATCCACTTAGTGGGAGCAAGGAAAATGGGAAGCAGTAGGAGCGAGGCTATCGTGATCTGCCAGCTAAGTGCCAACATTGTTCCAACGACTAACACCAGGGTAAGTACGTTGCTGATGATTCCCGAGAATGTTGATGTAAATGCGCGTTGGGCACCGATTACATCTGAGTTGATTCGACTTATCAGCGCACCGGTCTGGGTACGTGTGAAAAAAGCGATCGATTGCTCTTGGACATGGCGGAAAACCTGAGAGCGCAGATCATAAATAAGACCTTCACCAATCTTGGCTGAGATCCAACGCACCACGATATTGACCAGAGCGCTAGCGACAGCAAGTAGCGCAACCGCAATAGCCATTGTTGTTACAACTGAACGATTTTTAGGAATTACGCCATTATCGATTAACTCTTTAAGTAAGAGTGGAGTTGCGATAGTAAGAATCGCATCGGCAATCAGGCAAAGTAAAAAGAGTACAAAGACTGATTTGTATGGAATCGCATATGCAAATATCCGCTTTAACGTGCCGGGTTTTAACTTGGCATTTTTCACAGATTGATCAGAACTTAAGGTGCGAAGCGCCATCCAGCCGGCATGCATTGACATAAAGAGCTTCCGATCAAATAAATTGCAAGTTCGCTAACGCTAATTTAGGTTAGACGGTAAAACCAAGCGCACGTAGTTGTTCGCGCCCGTCATCAGTGATTTTATCTGGACCCCATGGTGGCATCCATACCCAGTTAATTTTTACATCCGAAGTATGGGGTGCGAGTGCTTGACGTGTTTGATCTTCAATTACATCCTGCAATGGACAAGCCGCAGATGTAAGAGTCATATTTAGCACGGCAATATTGTTATCGTCGACCATCACATCGTAGATAAGACCGAGATCCACAACGTTGATACCGAGTTCGGGATCGACGACATCCTTCATCGCCTCTGTTACATCATCAACTGTTGCAGTCATTATTTTCTCCGTTTTGTAGATTGCGCTGTGTAGATCTTACTAGCCCTTAGATTGTGCTTGAACGCTGGCATCCTTAAATGCCATCCAACCTAGTAGGGCACATTTGATACGGGCAGGATACTTCGAGACCCCCGCCAAGGCGACAGCATCTTCCAGAAGATCTTCATCGCCGGTGATTGTTCCCTTGCTCTGCATGAGAGCTACAAACTCATCATAGATTTTATAAGCATCAGTTATTGACTTACCGATCAGCAGATCTGTAAGGATGGAAACACTGGCTTGCGAGATTGAGCAACCGACACCATCCCAAGTGATAGCAGCAACTGCGCCATCTTTAATGGTGATATTTAAATCGATCTCATCGCCACATGATGGATTTACATGGTGAACCTGTGCGTCGTAATTGGGTGAAAGCTTCTTATTCTGTGGGTTCTTATAGTGATCAAGGATCACTTCTTGATAAAGGTTGTCGAGTTGCATCAGCCAAAGTATTTCTGCGCAGCAAGAATGGATTCATGAAGTTGATCGATATCTTCGGTGGTGTTGTAGAGATAGAAACTTGCGCGGGTTGTTGCTGGTACACCCATCTTGCGAGTAAGTGGCCAAGCGCAATGATGCCCGGTGCGAACTGCGATCCCTGCATCATCTAAAAACTGTCCTAAGTCATGGGGGTGGATTTCTCCAAGTGTGAAGGAGACCGCTCCCCCACGCATCTCTGTATTTAGAGGACCGATAATGCGAAGTGAATCTACGGCGCTCAACTTATCAAGCGCATACTTTGTTAAATCAATTTCATGCTGGTGAATTGAAGACATGCCGATTTTGGAAAGGTACTGAAGCGCCTCACCCAACCCAACTATCTGCGCCATATTTGGAACACCTGGTTCAAATTTACGAGGCGCTGGTGCCCAAGTTGCTTCAGTCATGGTTACTGACTCGATCATTGAACCACCGAATAAAAATGGTGGAAGTTCGGCAAGCAGTGTTGCTCGACCCCAGAGAACTCCTACTCCGGTTGGTCCAACTGCTTTATGTCCAGAAAAAGCTAAGAAATCGATATCTAGATCTGCAACGTTAACCGGCATATGTGGAACAGATTGACATGCATCAAGGATAAATACCGCTCCTACTTGATGTGCACGCTTTACTAGATCATCCAATGGAACAATAGTTCCGAGAACATTTGATTGATGCGTTAGCGCCACAACCTTTGTTTTAGAAGTAATTACCGAATCAATCTTTGAAAGATCTAGGCGACCTTCAGGGGTAACTTCAAACCACTTAAGAACTGCGCCGGTGCGCGCTGCTAATTGCTGCCATGGAATCAGGTTTGCGTGGTGCTCCATCTCAGAGACTACGATTTCGTCACCCGCTTTTAGGTGGAACTTATTTCCAGCGGGTGCTGAACCAATTGAATAAGCCAAGAGATTTAGCGCCTCTGTGGAACTTTTCGTGAAGACAATCTCATCTTCTTTTCCGCCAAGGAAGTGCGCAACAATCCGACGCGCGGATTCGATGCCTTCAGTGGCTTCTTCGGCTAACTGGTGAGCACCGCGATGTGCGGCGGCGTTATGTAAGCGATAAAAATTACTCTCCGCATCCATAACAACGCTCGGCTTCTGGCTAGTTGCACCGCTATCTAGATAGACCAGGCGCTTTCCATCGCGGATTTTGCGATCAAAGATCGGAAAATCCGCACGGATCGCGACTGCATCAAATGACATATAAATAAGTAATTGCGTAACTACGCAGTTACATACTCCGCATATCCATTGGCTTCGAGCTTATCTGCAAGCTCTGGTCCACCTTGTTCAACGATCTTGCCATTAGCGAATACGTGAACGAAATCTGGCTTGATGTAGCGAAGAATTCGGGTGTAGTGCGTAATTAAGAGAACGCCGAGATCATTGGCAGCCTTCGCACGGTTAACGCCCTCAGAGACTATGCGAAGTGCATCAACGTCTAGACCTGAATCTGTCTCATCAAGAATCGCCATCTTTGGCTTGAGTAGTTCTAGCTGCATGATTTCGTGGCGCTTCTTTTCTCCACCAGAGAATCCTTCATTGACATTGCGCTGTGCAAAAGATGGATCCATACTCAAAGCTTCCATCGCGCCTTTAACTTCGCCGACCCAAGTACGTAACTTAGGTGCTTCACCGCGTAGTGCAGTTGCTGCAGTACGAAGGAAGTTAGAAACAGATACGCCAGGAACTTCTACCGGGTATTGCATGGCAAGGAAAAGGCCCGCCTTAGCGCGCTCATCGACGGACATCTCAAGAACATCTGCACCATCTAGCGTGACTGTGCCGCTGGTGATTGTGTATTTAGGATGTCCCGCAATTGAGTAGGCGAGAGTTGATTTACCTGAACCATTTGGGCCCATGATCGCGTGGGTTTCACCGGATTTGATCGTGAGGTCAACGCCTTTGAGAATTTCTACTGAACCGCTTTCGGTTTCAACAGAGACTTTAAGTCCGCGGATTTCTAGAGTGCTCATCAACTTTCCTCGCTACGCATCTACCGTGACGGAGTCTCCGTCAACGCTTACTGAATAAGTTTTAATTGGTGCAACTGCTGGCGGAGTTAGCGCCTCGCCAGTGCGAAGATCGAACTCTGCGCCGTGAAGCCAGCATTCGATCTTGAAATCTGTAATATCGCCTTCAGATAGAGAAGCATCGGAGTGCGAGCAAGTGTCATCTACGGCAAATACTTCATTGCCAACACGTGCAACGCAGATAGAGCGTCCATCTTTCTCGATCTTGACAGGCTTGCCTGGGGTTAGCTCGCTGAGTTTTAGATCGCTCATTTATGAACCAGCCTTTGCAAGTTCGCCATCGATACGATCCATTAGGCGTTCTTGAATCTCTTCAACGCCAATTTCAGAGACAATCTCATTGAAGAAACCGCGAACAACTAAGCGACGTGCATCGTCAGCGTTAATGCCACGTGACATCAAGTAGAAGAGTTGTTCGTCATCAAAGCGACCAGTTGTGCTGGCATGTCCTGCACCAACGATCTCGCCAGTTTCGATCTCCAGGTTTGGAACTGAATCCGCACGCGCTCCATCGGAGAGCAAGAGATTGCGGTTAAGTTCGTAAGTATCAGTGCCCTCTGCTGCTGCGCGAATAAAGACATCGCCGATCCAGACGGTGTGCGCTCCATCGCCAGCAAGTGCACCCTTGTAATTAACGCGAGATTTTGCGTTAGGGACTTTGTGATCAACAAACATACGGTGTTCGAAGAACTGACCAGAGGTTGCAAAGTAAACGCCTAATAGCTCACAAGATGCTCCTGGTGCGATGAAGTCAACTGTTGGAAGCAAACGAACTAATGAACCACCAACGGTTACAACGATTGATTTAAAAGTTGCATCACGATCGACAATTGCATGGTGGCGTCCTGAGTGAATAGTTTTTCCGTCCCACTCTTGAAGTGAAACTAGAGTCAGGTTGGCACCAGGTGCGACTGAGATTTCTAGATCTTCCGCTAAATGAGTATCGCCAGTGTTCTCGATAATCACAGTTGCCTTGGCGTGGTTTTCAATTCGGATCTGAACTCGTGAAAGTTCCGCTGAATCTGTTGCGCCGGCGCTGCGATTCAAGAAGATAGGAGCAGCAACTTCTGTATTTGCCTTGATGGTTAGAACTGCGACATCTGCTGCGTTTTCGCGAATGCGGCCAACAACGGCATCATCGCTATCAGATAACGGCGCCGCTAATTCGCGGGAGATTCTTTCGAAGCTCACGCCATCTGCTGCTTCACCTTTAAGGGAAAGTGATTTGCGATCAGCAATCACCGCAGTTCCATCATGAAGTCCACCCAAACGCTTTAGCGGAGTAAAGCGCCAGGCTTCTTCACGCCCGGTCGGCGTTAAGTAATTAGTCGTTAACGTTGACATTAACCGACAGCACCTTCCATCTGAAGTTCGATGAGGCGGTTCAATTCAAGAGCATATTCCATTGGAAGTTCACGTGCGATTGGTTCGATAAATCCACGAACGATCATCGCCATTGCCTCATCTTCAGTTAGGCCGCGTGACATTAGGTAGAAGAGTTGATCATCACTGATCTTCGAAACAGTTGCTTCGTGGCCCATTGAAACATCGTCTTCACGGATATCAACATATGGGTATGTGTCAGAACGTGAAATTGTGTCAACCAAGAGCGCATCGCACTTTACTGTGCTCTTTGAGTGGTGTGCACCTTCTTGCACCTGTACGAGTCCGCGATAAGAAGTGCGACCGCCGCCACGTGCAACTGATTTAGAGATTACAGATGAAGATGTGTAAGGAGCTGCGTGAACCATCTTTGCACCAGAATCTTGATGTTGTCCGGCGCCCGCGAATGCAAGTGAAAGTGTTTCACCCTTAGCATGTGGACCCATCAACATAACCGCTGGGTACTTCATTGTTACCTTAGAACCTATATTTCCATCAACCCATTCCATCGTTGCACCTTCAGCGCAGGTAGCGCGCTTGGTTACGAGGTTGTAAACGTTGTTAGACCAGTTTTGAATCGTGGTGTAACGAACGCGCGCACCCTTCTTTACGATGATTTCTACTACCGCTGAGTGAAGTGAATCTGATTTGTAGATTGGCGCTGTGCAACCTTCTACATAATGGATGTATGAATCTTCATCGGCAATAATCAGGGTGCGCTCGAACTGCCCCATGTTTTCGGTGTTAATGCGGAAATATGCCTGCAAAGGAATATCTACGTGAACTCCCTTTGGTACATAGATGAATGAACCACCTGACCATACCGAAGTGTTAAGTGCTGCAAACTTGTTATCGCCAACTGGAATTACTGAACCGAAATATTCTTTGAAAAGCTCTGGATGTTGCTTAAGTCCGCTATCGGTATCAAGGAAGATCACGCCTTGTGCTTCTAGATCTTCGCGAATTGAGTGATAAACAACTTCAGATTCGTACTGAGCTGCAACGCCAGATACCAGGCGTTGTTTTTCCGCTTCTGGGATTCCTAAACGATCGTAAGTGTTCTTAATTTCTTCAGGTAGATCATCCCAAGTAGCCGCCTGCTTCTCAGTTGAGCGAACGAAGTATTTAATAGTGTCGAAGAAGATTCCGGAAAGGTCTGATCCCCATGATGGCATCGGCTTCTTTTCGAAGAGCGACAAGCCCTTAAGGCGCAGGTCTAACATCCACTGAGGTTCGTTTTTCTTGGAAGAGATATCGCGAACGACATCTTCGTTAATGCCACGTTTCGAGTTTGCGCCAGCATCATTGCCATCTGACCAACCGTATTCGTAGTTTCCAAGACCTTCGAGCTCTGGATGTGCTGTTGTCATTTTTGCGCCTTTCCGGCAGTTGCTTGTTTGATTGTTTTTGGAACTTGTTTGTTGACGTTCTTGTTAGCTTGAGGAATGTAAGTAGTGCAAACACCGTCGCCGTGGGCGATGGTGGCTAAACGTTGTACGTGAGTTCCGAGCAGATTTGAAAGCGCCTCTGTTTCGGCTTCACATAATTGGGGAAACTCTGCGGCGACGTGTGCAATGGGACAATGGTGCTGACAAAGTTCTTCGCCCGTGCCACGTGGACCAACGCTTGCGGCATAGCCTTGTTCAGTTAAGAACTCTGCGAGCGCTGTAACTTTATCTTCGCTCTTTGCCATATTTCCGGCAGCTTTGCGAACCATGTCATCGGCGCGTGATTGTGCAAATGCGTTTACGAGGTGCTCCCCTGATTGCGCTGACATAAATTTGAGTG
>CAZKNQ010000013.1:0-13319 GCA_964554225.1 uncultured Candidatus Planktophila sp. | reverse complement strand
GCAACTATCTCAATCTGCCATTGGCGAGCACCGAGATCGGCTAGGGCGGCGGCTACACCCGATTTAGGTGAGTTCCAGCAGATCCGGCGGACATATTCAGGGGTAATCAGATTCTCGAAGGGGATAACTAATTCATTGGCCTTTAATTGAATATTGGCCTTGGCGTGGGTGAGCGGGGCATATCTCTCAGGAAAACGCTCGCGCCAGATCTTTATTGGCGGCAGTGAATCGCTATCGGTACGAATTGGTGGCCATTGGCTCTCGGGCAAGGCAAGGGCATCGGTGACGGCGCTAATCCAGGTGGCGGTATTTTCAAACCAACGCGCTCGCAGGCCTATTGGGCGCAGAACCTTCTCTAAATCTTTCTTCGTCTTAATTGGTTTTTCAACAGCTTTTGTTGCAATCTCAACGATTGCGGCATCTGATAACAAACGCCCTTGTGCGATATCTACTTCTTGAGCGATTTCGGCACGGACTGTCCAGAGCGCTCGCACGATTGCAAGTTGATCGCGCTTTTTAATCTTGTGCATTCCGGATGTGCGACGCCAAGGGTCAACGCGTGGCGGGGGAGCAGGTGCATCAATAATCGATTGGAATTCTTCTTCTGCCCACTTTAACTTGTTAGATTTTTCCAAAATTGAATACATCTGATTGCGAAGTTCAATCAAAAGTTCCACATCAAGGGCGGCGTAATTTAGCCAATCTTGGGGCAAGGGGCGCTGTGACCAATCCACCGCCGAATGCTCTTTGGCTAGCGAGACCTCCATAAGTGATTCCAGCAACGGCCCAAGTCCAACTCGTGGCAGGCCTGCAATGCGTCCACCTAGCTCTGTATCAAAGAGTTGCTTTGGGTTAATTCCCAGTTCACGTAAGCAAGGAAGATCTTGGGTACTTGCATGCAAAATAACTTCATCGCTCTGCAGAAGCGCATTTAACTCTTGAAAATATTTATGGTGAGGTCCGAATGGAATTGGATCGATTAAGTGAAGCCCACCACCTTCACGTTTGATCTGAATTAGATACGCCCGAGCGCTGTATTTATATCCAGAGGCGCGTTCAGCATCGACTGCAAAAGGGCCACGTCCTGAAGATAGTTGAGCAAGAGCATCTGCAAATTTCTGATCCGTATCAACTACCGGTGGGATGCCATTCGCGGGAGCTAAAAGTGGAACTGAGGTTGGCGCTGCCGGGACTTCTTCTTCGACAGTCGATATATCTTCACTCATAGATAATTTTTATACGCGACGTCGTGCTGCAGAAATTGGCGCTACGCCTTCGACGATGGGTGGAAGGCCGGCAACTTCGCCAAGGAGATTGCACCAGGCATCGATATGTTTAATCATCTCTGCGCTCTCTTTGATAATAGGACTCCATGATGCGCGGATTTCGATTTCAGATTGATCATTGCGGGGAGAAAGTTTTCCGAATGATGCGCTCGAGACGCGAGTTACAGTCCCACTAGGGGCGTTGAATTCGCAACCCGCTGCTGAGAGAGAATCTAGGAGCCAAGACCAGCCAACTTCAGGCAGAAGCGGATCATCCTGCATGGCCTCGTCTACGTCTGCACTTAAAAATGTAACGCAGCGAAATTCTCCTTCCCAAGTCTCTTGTCCACCGGGTTCATGCAGCAAAACAAATCGACCAGATGCAACTTCATCTTCATCCTCGCCAAGTAAGCCATTTGAAACATCGGCAGTAAATGCAAAGGAGTAAGTCGCTAATTTTTGCGGGGCAGGGACTTCTTCCAAGATGATCTCAGCGCGCGGTGTAGCAGTGCGCAAATGCTCGATCATGCGATTAAATTGGTTTAAATCCACTAGTTAATTCTAAAGATAGGACCTGCATTTAAGTGGGAGGCAGGGCGCTTACTATCTTTTTTACGTGTGTACTCTTGGGCCATGGCAACGTTTCTAGCGCTACTTTCTAGCGCTCTTTGGGGAACTGCGGATTATCACGGCGGCAAGCTAAGTAAGAGCCATCCTGCGATCGCAGTCCTTGGAGTAACACAAGCGATCGGTTTAATTTTTGGAATTGGTTTAGTAGTAATCACCGGAGATTATTCAGCAGAAGCCTTTGGTGCGGATGGTTATTTCATCCCCGGAGCACTTGCCGGAGTTCTTGGATATATAGGATTGATTTGTTTGTACGCGGGACTTTCTACTGGGCGTATGGGAGTTGTCTCTCCAATCAGCGCACTAAGCGCCTTGATTCCTGTCGGCTATGCCTTCTTTGTAAAAGGAGATCGCCTTTCTTTAATTCTAAGTATTGGCGCCGCACTCGCAATCGTCGGCGCTTTCTTAGCGAGTGGACCAGAAATTTCGCAAGGACTTCCGCTAAAGCCGCTATTTCTTGCACTTGGTGCAGCAGGTGGTTTCGGTACCGCACTTACTTTTATGGCGATTGGTTCGCAAGGCAGCGCTCTTATGACGATGGTGATGATGCGTTTTACAACGTTATTTATTTCTCTGGGAATTCTCGCTAAATATAAAACTCTGGGTGGCTTGAACTTTAAGCACAGTCCAATTTTGGTCTTTATCGGTGTGGCAGATTTCTTAGCCAATTTACTTTTGGGGGTTGCAACGACAAAGGGCAACTTAACTCTTGCGATGGTTCTTGGCGCGCTCTATCCGATCTTTACCGCTCTACTTGCATACCAGTTCTTGCATGAGCGACTCCATAAAGTTCAGTACATCGGAATTGCAGCTGCAGTTGCAGGTGTTGCGATAATTTCAGCCTTCTAGGCCTTTAAGCCACGCGCCTCAAAGAATTTCGTGCCATCAACTTCGCGTTCTGAAAGATCAGAAAACTTGGCTAAAAGTTCTTGGTAATTAATTTTGGCTTCTCCACCACTTTCAGGCGTAACGCTGAGATAAATTCCATCTAACGCGCGATTGCTAATTAGGTCGAAGATGAAGCTAGCGCCTCCTTCCACCAAAACGCTGCTGCCAAACTTCTTTATGCCGCGATCTAGCGCCGCACTTGGTGAGCAATTCCACCAATGCGCATCTCGGTTATCGGCAAGGGCGTTAACCATCGAATGAGAGGCGATCACCACTGGAACCGGTGTGCGGTGATAGGGCTCGCTTCGAGCGGTTTTGCCTCCGATTAAGATGAAATCTGCGGCGCGCCGACGTGCCAGAAATTCGGTGCGATCGGCCCCGCTGGTGATCGCGCGCGATGAACCACCTTTTGTTGTTGAGCCATCGCTTCCGGTAACTAGGGTTGCGAAGACGGCCATGGTTGAAAGGCTATCTGGCGGCAAAGTAGATGTCAGTGCGAAGACGTAACGTTTCCTTCATGATAATTACCTGTGACTCATGTGCAGTTCGAGATATCGGTTGCAAAGATTGCGTACTGACTTTTCTCCTCTCAACTCCCAAGAAAGATCAACGCAGCGAAACCTGCGAGATTCCTGATTCAACGGCAGAGGTGATTGATCTGCTCTCATCCCGCGGATTAGTCCGTCCGCTGCGCTATAACTCCGCTGGCTGAGCGTAGAGAAGAATAAATTCACAGGCAGCCACGCTTATTTCGGTTTGAGTTGCTTGATAGGCCACCGTTAGCCTTTAACCCTATGTTCACCTCAAAGCGCTCTACAGCGGCCCTGATCAGTGCGATGGCCGCGTTGATTGCTCCGTTGCTAACCGTGCCAAGTGCTGACGCTGCCCAAACGCTGGCGCAGGTTCAGGCGCGCGTTCGCCAACTCGAGGAAGAAGCGACAACTGCAGCCGAGGGCGCCCAAGAAGCAAAGGTTAAATTAGCTTCGCTAAATGGCCAGCTCCAGGGAATCCAGGCAAAAGCTGCGGTACAAAGCCAGAGCGTTGCCGCTCTCTCAAAATCTCTTAGCGCGATCGCAGTTGAGCAATTTAAAACAGGTGGATTAAGCCAGAGCCTAGAACTTCTCTTCTCCTCAGATCCGTCGCTTTATCTCTCAGCGGCAGGATCACTTGAGGCTATTACCCGAAAGAAATCCGTGGAACTTCGAAAGTTTCAGGCTGCTAAACAGCGCCTTACGGCAACTTCATTAACAGTTAGCGACAAGCTCGCTCTAGTAAAAGCCACACAGAAAAAGTTAGCTGCACAAAGCGCTCGCGCTGTCGCGAAACTGGCAGAAGCCGAGTCCCTATTGGCGAAGTTAAAGAAGGAAGATCGTGAACGTTTAGCCCGGCTTGCTCAAGAGGAAGAGGATGCTGATCAGGCATCCTCGCTTGCCGCCGCAAAGAAGGCTGGCGCTGTTTCAGGACGCG
Organism: uncultured Candidatus Planktophila sp.; assembly: GCA_964554225.1. GTDB lineage: Bacteria > Actinomycetota > Actinomycetes > Nanopelagicales > Nanopelagicaceae > Planktophila. The sequence goes on along the minus strand of CAZKNQ010000013.1, from coordinate 9,072 downwards.
CAGGAAAGGCTCTGCAATTTGCGTTGAAGCAGATTGGTGACAAATATGTTTTTGGCGCTGATGGTATGACTTACTGGGATTGCTCAGGTTTAACGATGCGTGCATTCCAAACCGCTGGTGTCTCGCTGCCGCACTCATCGCGCGCACAATTTAACTACGGAAAATCAGTTAAGCGATCCAATCTTGCTCCAGGCGATCTCGTATTCTTTGGTCGACCAATCTCGCACGTTGGAATTTATCTAGGTGGCGGAAAGATGGTGCACGCACCCAGATCCGGTTCACGCGTCAAAGTCGCAAGTGCCTCTAGCTTGGGTAGAAAACCATACGTCGGCGCACGCAGACTCTAACCTCCTAATTAAATGACTGAACTTTCTTTAGGAAAAATTCTCTGCATCACCAATGACTTTGGTCCCCGTGCTGGCGGAATCGAAACTTTTGTTATGGGTCTGATTGAACGCGCACCCAAAGGATCGGTAATTGTCTATACATCTTCACAAGGGGATACAACTTCATACGATCAAGGGTGGTTACGCGATTTTGGCGTTGAGGTAATTCGCGATAGTTCAAAGATTCTTCTTCCGAGCCCTTGGGTTGCGCGAAGAGTGAAGAAAGTTATTGAGCGTGATTCGATCAGACAGGTATTTTTTGGAGCAGCGGCACCGCTAGGTGTTATGGCTCGCGGTCTGCGTAAAAAAGGCGTAATCAATATCGTTGCGCTAACCCATGGACATGAAGTCTGGTGGGCGAAATTGTGGCCATTTTCTCTGGCAATTTCATTTATTGGCAAAAACGTTGATCATCTGACTTACCTCGGTGAGTTTACAAAAAATCAGATTTCCAAAGCGCTTACACCGAAATCTAAATCCAAGCTGGTCAAGATTGCACCTGGAATCGATACTGAACATTTCGCGCCGGAACCTAGTTCTGTGCATTTAAGAAAAGATTTGGGCTTAGCTGATAAAAAAGTGATAGTCAGCGTTGGCCGTCTAGTACACCGTAAAGGCCAAGATATCTTGATCCAATCAATGCCTGAAGTGTTGGCAAAGCACCCAACCGCTCATATTTTGATGGTCGGTGAAGGTCCATATCGAAAAGTTCTCACAAAGATGGTCTCGGACCTTGGCCTCATCGACGCGGTGACCTTTATCGGACGGATTCAATATAAAGAACTGCCTCGCTACATCTGTGCTGGCGATATCTTTGTGATGCCTTCCAGATCACGTTTAGCTGGCCTTGAAGTTGAAGGCCTTGGAATTGTTTATTTAGAGGCGAGTTCCTGTGCCTTGCCGGTTATTGCGGGGCGCTCTGGGGGAGCACCTGATGCAGTTGATGAAGGCGTTACCGGATATAGCGTTGATGGCAAATCACAGCTAGCAGTTTCTCAGGCCATAATAAAAATGTTTGATGATCCGGTTAAGGCTAAAGAGATGGGTCTGGCAGGTCGTAGATGGATCATTGATAAGTGGCGCTGGGAAATTTGGGCAAAGGAATTTAACTCTTTATTTAGATAATCCCTGACTCAATGCCGACTCTTATTGCAGCTAAGCGACTTGGTACCTCAAGTTTTCGGTAAATCGAACCTACATGAGTTTTAAAAGTGGATTCAGAGATATGAAGTTGTGCGGCAAGTTCTCGAGTACTTCCAACTCTGGCAAGGACTCGCAAAACTTCAACTTCTCGTTGGGTCAGTAGTTCCGCCGCAGATACAGTTTTGAGTGCGGAAACTATCTCAGATGCGGTAAATGAGCCCGGAGCAATTAGCGCTCGTTTTAGCACGGAGATCAACTCTTCCAAAGGAGCGCTCTTTTTAACATATCCGCTGGCACCCGCATTCATGGCTGCGATTAGGTCGCTTTCACTATCGCTCATGGTGAGCATCACGATCGCGATTTCCTTTGAACTTTTTCGTGCCCAACGAATTAGATCCAAACCGCTGCCATCGGGAAGATTCAAATCAACAACCATCGCATCTGGGTTGGTGTGCGCTAACTGCGCTATCGCCTCTAATTTAGTAGCTGCCATTGCGCAGCAAACCATTTGCGCATCTTCTATAGCACGGGATAAACCGGCTCGAACGGCGGGATGATCATCAACTACTAATACTCGGGGTTCTGCTAATTCATCTTTCAAAGCACTACTTTGATGCGTGTTCCGTTTTCAGAGGAGATAATCTCCAACTGTCCGTGAAGTAGTTCTACGCGCTCTTTAACGCCAGCTAGACCTAAACGTCCTAGACGTCCTAAATGTGAGGTATTCACCTGTGCACCTCCAACTCCGTTATCGCTTACCTCTAAGTAGGTGCGATTTTCAACGCTCTTTAAAAGGACTTCAATATGGCTAGCCCCAGAGTGAGTTTTGACATTGCGAAGTAATTCGGTGGCAATCGCCTTTAGATCAGGTTGGTAAGAAATCGGAATGGAGAAATAAGCAATAGTTTGCGTTACTGGTAAGTCTCCACAAATATCGGCTATTAATTCTTCAAGTTCATCTTGAAAACTTACTTCCTTAAAGTCGCGTAGCGCATACATTTCATGTCTTACTTTCGAGATTAAGTCATCGACCTTAAAGCGCAAGCCCCGAATCTCGCGGCGCGACTCAACCGATGATTCAGCGGCTCCTAAGAGCAGATCTAATTCGTAACCGAGAGCAACTAGATCTTGCGCTATGCCATCGTGCAGATCTCGCGCTAGTTCAATCCGTGCAGAATTGCTCACTTAGCGAAGAGATCAGCAATCTCCTTAGCAAACTCCTGCGCAACCACATGTCGTTTGATAGAAAGTTTGGCAGTCAAATGTCCACCCGCAATTGTGAAATCGGTGGGCAGAATTGTGAATTTGCGAATCGATTCAGCTTTACTTACAGCTTTATTTGCTTCATCAACTGCAGTCTGTATCACAGCAATAAGGTCGGGATCCTGCGTCAGCGTTGCAATCGTTGCACCATCCTTCTTGTTGGCAGCGATCCAGCCTTTTAGAGCATCCTGATCGATTGTAACCAGCGCTGCGATAAATGGTTGGTTATCACCAACGACTAGGCACTGACTTACTAGAGGATGTGCACGCAGGCGATCTTCAAGCACCGCCGGTGCAACGTTCTTTCCGCCTGCAGTAACAATAAGTTCTTTCTTGCGCCCAACAATTGAAAGGAAACCATCTTCATCGATTTTTCCGAGGTCACCTGATTTGAACCAGCGATCTTCGGTAAAGACCTCTGCATTTGCTTCCTCGTTTTGCCAGTATCCGCGCATCACAATTGGACCTCGTATGAGAACTTCACCATCGTCAGCAATTTTGACCGAAGTTCCCGGAATTGGCTTTCCAACAGATCCCACCTTTAGCGCGCCGGTCATATTCAAAGTTGCGCCAGCGGTTGTCTCGGTAAGTCCGTAACCTTCATAAATCGTCACACCAGCACCGCGATAGAAATGTCCGAGACGACTTCCAAGGGGCGCACCACCAGAAATTGCGGCTTCCACATTTCCGCCGAGTGCGGCGCGGATCTTTGAAAATACCAACTTATCAAAGAGTGCATGCTTAAGTGTTAGGAGCGGATTAAAGCCGCGCTTATCCATCGCTTCGCTATAGGCAATGGCAACTTCGGCAGCTTTGCGGAAGATTTTTCCTTTGCCGGCAGCGTCAGCCTTTGCTTCTGCGCCGTTGTACACCTTTTCAAAGATACGGGGCACAGCGAGAACGAAAGTTGGCTTAAAGGAGGCAAGATCTGGTTGTAATCTTCCAACTGGGTCACTGCAATGCGCTAAGTGAAGACCTGCACGAATCGCACCAATTTGCACCATGCGACCGAAGACGTGAGCAACTGGCAAGAAGAGAAGTGTTGATCCACCCGGCTTTAAGAAGAGATTGCTGGCGCCTTCTACAACGTTTCCGCACTCGGATAAGAAATTTCCATGAGTTAGTTGAACACCCTTTGGTTTTCCGGTTGTTCCAGAGGTATAGATAAGTGTTGCGAGAGTATCTGGAAGTAAAGCGTTACGACGGCGATCAATTTCATCATCACCAATGTGTGCACCAGCTGCGGCAAGTACCGAGAGGACATCCTCGGTCATAGTCCAAACATGTTTGGTGTGAGATGGAAGAACTGCGTTAACTAGTTCGCGATGTGTTGGAGTTTCTACAATTAAACCAACCGCTCCAGAATCGCTGAGAATCCAATCGACTTGCTCTGCGGAAGATGTTTCATAGATAGGGACAACGCAACCACCTGCGAACCAAATGGCAAAATCAAGAATCGTCCACTCATAACGAGTGCGGGCCATAATTGCGACGCGATCACCGATTTGAATTCCGGCGGCAACCAATCCTTTGGCAGTTGCGCGGACTTCTTCCTCCAACTCTTTTGCAGAAACCTTCTGCCAACCATCACCTAGGGGACGTGAAAGCATCGTGCGATTAGGTTCAAACCAAGCGCGTTCTGCTATTAGGTTAGTTAGATTTCCGGTGGTTGCGGCAGGGACAAGTGCTGGGATTGTGATCTCATTCATGGCGCTAACGCTAGCGCCCACGTTGAAAATTGTGGAGAGGCTTCCACGTACTTTTTTCTCAGCCTTCTCAGGTAACCTACAGCCATGAGCGATAAAAGCAGTTCAACGATCTCCATCGATGCCCCACTTGATCAGGTTGCAGCAACCCTGTTTGCAATTGCCGATTACCCTCAATGGTCAGGGGCCTTTAAGAAGGTAGATGTTCTGGAGAGCGATGACCAGGGTCGCGCCACCAAAGCGACTTTGTCGGTGGATGCCGGCGCAGTTAAAGATGTAGTAACCCTCAACTTCCAATGGTCAGAGGCGCCTGGCAAGGTCACCTTTTCATTAGAAGATGCCAATATTTTAACGAAGATGGATGGCGCATATTTACTAAAGAGCCTTGACTCTGACACCACTTCAGTTACCTACGAACTCTCAGTCGGTCTTTCAATGCCTATCCCAGCCATGATGATTGCCAAGCAAGAGAAGTCGACGATTGAGTCGGCGCTCAAGCAACTAAAAGAACATATCGAAGGCTGATCTCTTAACGCGGATCTGGCGCCCTTAAGAATTTATTGTGAGTACAAATAATTTAAATGCCATCGGCATAGATGTTGGTGGGACAAAAGTACTCGGAGGAGTCATCTCGCCAACAGGTGAGATTCTAGCTACCGCCCGCCGGGATACTCCGCGTGAAGGCGGTAAGGCGCTAACCCAAACGATCGCCGATGTTGCAACCGAGTTATCAAAGCAATACCCGGTTGATTCAATTGGAGTTTCTGCGGCAGGGTTTATCTCATCTGATCGTCAAACAATCCTGGCAACACCAAATATCGCAGGTTGGAACGGTGTAAATCTCGTAAACGATTTGACGCAGATTATTGGAAAGCGAATTGTCTTAGAAAATGATGCAAACGCGGCAGCCTGGGGTGAGTTTAAATTTGGCGCAGGACGCGGTCGTAGCGATCTAATGATGCTGACTTTGGGTACTGGCGTTGGCGGAGGGCTGATTCTTGATGGTTCAGTCTTTAGAGGAGCATTTGGAATAGGCGCTGAACTTGGCCATATTCGCTTAGTTCCCGATGGTCATCTTTGTGGATGCGGCACTCGTGGCTGCCTTGAACAATATGCATCAGGATCTGCACTTATGCGACATGCACGCGAGGCGATTAGCGCAAGTCCTGATTTAGCCAGAAATCTATTGGCTCGTGGTGACGGAACAGTTGAAGGTTTAAAGGGCCACCACATTACTGAAGCAGCGCGCGATGAAGATCCAGTTGCGCTGGCAGCATTTAATACGATGGCAAGTTACTTGGGCGCAGGAATTGCGACTCTGTGTTCAGTGATCGATCCATCATGCATCGTGCTAGGTGGGGGAGTCATAGATGCTGGCGAAATCTTTCTGGCTCCAACACGTAAAGCTGCCCTGAGTTTGATTCCATTTTCGGGCAAACATCCGTACCCAGAAATTGTTCCAGCAGAACTAGGTAATAACGCGGGCTTAGTTGGCGTTGCTGATTTGTCTAGAATCTAAAGCGCAACACCATCATCATCGCGAAACGTTGGGCCGTTCTTCCATTTTTTAATTGATTTGATAGCGCGCTTAATAGTTTCACCTAAACTAACTTTTGGTGGAGCTGGTGGTTGAAAACGATTTTGATCTTCAAATTTCTCAAGTTCATCTAGGTATGTTGATGGAGAAGATTCGTCAAGTGAAAGACCTTCGACCATGGATTGAAATTCCAGATCAATTAGCTCACGTTCATGAGCGTCATCTGGGTCACCACCGCGCGGATCCTTCCCGCTCATCGCTTGCGCTCCATGGTTCATATTCGCACATTAGGTTGGTTATGGGTTGGTTAAGCGCTAAATTAACGCCATGAACAACCTGCCGTACGGCGTACTGCGCGCTTTCTTAACGCCGTTTCTGATGGTTCTCTTTCGCCCAAAGGTTAAGGGGCTACGCCACGTTCCGGGTTCTGGCCCAGTGATCATCGCCTCTAACCATTTATCTTTCAGTGACTCCATATTTATGCCGTTGGTTGTTCCGCGCAAAGTCACCTTTTTGGCAAAGAGTGAATACTTCACATCGCCTGGCCCAAAGGGATTATTAAAAAAGTTAACTTTTATCGCTCTCGGACAAGTTCCCGTCGATCGTTCGGGTGGACGCCGCAGCGAAGCTGCTTTGATCACCGGTCTTAAGGTTTTAGCGGAAGGAAAGTGCCTCGGTATTTACCCTGAAGGTACGCGTTCTCCGGATGGCCGACTATATAAAGGTCGCACGGGTATAGCGCGCTTAGCAATCGAATCTGGCGCTCCAATTATTCCAGTAGCGATGTTTAATACCGAAAAAATTCAGCCAACCGGAACGGTTGTTCCGAAGGTAATGCGCGTGGAAATGATCTTTGGCGAACCAATGTACTTTGAGGGAGACTCCACAGATCTACAGCATCTGCGTGATGTCACAGATAAAATTATGCTTACGATTCAAGCGCTTTCTGGGCAAGAGTATGTTGATACTTATGCGACTAAAGCTAAGAAAAGTAGAGATGATGAAGAGAGTTAGTTAACTCTCTAATGACAATCTCTTGGTGAGGTAGTTGCAGGTGTCGCATTCAACTCCTGCATCTGGTAGATCACCCTCAATAACGTTGATCAAATCTGCAATCAAAGATTTAAATTGCGCTTGATCGCGCGTGACATGGAGATAGTGCTGAGTTACGCCAAAGCCATGTGCGCCATCTGCCGTCGGTGTAACTCCGGCTAACTTCCAGACCAACAGCCCCATTGACGAGACAGGGAAGGGCTTACCTTTTTCAGGATTTTCGAGCGCATAGGCATAAGCCTCAAGCTGTGGCGCATAGAACTGCGCGTTATCGCGATCCGAGTCAGAGACTTTGCAATCGATAATTCCCACGCTGCCATCGTCATAGTGGGCGAGCAGATCGTAGATACCTAATATTCGCCAACGAGTTGCCTCACCATTGATCTCGATAGGCGCGCTCTTAACCCATTGTCCCCATTGTTTTACAACGCCCGGTGCTAGTGATGGATCTAGATCAGGCATCGATGCACGGCGGAAATGTTCTTCTTGCGCAGCCGAAAGTGGTTTAACCAATGGAAATTGCCCAGGCATCGTAACTTTAAACCAGTACTTAATCCAAAGGCAGCGCTTGCAAGTAGATAGTCCAAAAGTCAGATCTGATGGTGAAATAGTGTCGCGTGCTGGCTTTTCGGGTTTAACAATCTTGGAATTAGTTGATGAACTCATGTATTGATTAAATCACGAATGGCAGACGCGATGACCAATAGACCCAAAATAATCATTACACAACCACCGATAACTCTTAAAAGTTCTAACCGTTTCTCATCACTTGCCAGCCATGCTCGCGCTGTACCCGCTAAGAGCCCCCAAGTTCCATCTGAGATAAATGCAAGAATCGAGAAGAGCGCTCCGAGAAAAAGTAATTGTCCAGTTACATTTCCGCGTTCTATATCTACAAACTGAGGTAGGACTGCAGCATAGAAAACTAAACCTTTAGGATTTAACGCACCAACCCAGAAACCATCACGCGCTGATCGCCAGAAAGTTGGAACAACGCTTCCTTGGCTCCTCATATCGGCGGCGGCAATCTTGCGCGCTTTAATCGCACTGATTCCTAGGTAGACCAGATATCCACCGCCACCCCATTGCACTGCGGAGTAGGCAAGGTCAGACCTAGAAAGTATTGGCCCTAAACCAAAAGCGACTAGTGAAGATAAAACAAATGCGCCGGTGACGTTTCCAGCAACTGTAAAAACGGCGACTTTTCTGCCCCAGGCAATGGCGCGAGCGATCACAAATAAAACACTTGGACCAGGCGCCAGAATAATTATCATCGCAGCGATGATGTATTCAATTAAGCGCGATGGGATAACCATTTCAGGATTCTAACCAAATATCAATTGATGTGGGAAAGAAATAGGCGGACCAATTTCTTGGTCCGCCTATTTGGTAGTTAATTACTTACTGGCTAATTGCCCCGAGCTTTCGAAATTGCGTTGAGGACTCTGTAGCCAACTACTGCAACAAGTGTCCCGTTGACGATGCCTGTGAAGGTGTAATCGCCTTGGGTCCATGAATAGTCAGCAATACCCATGATTAGAGCAGACGCTGCAATCAATAGGTTGGTTGAGTTAGAGAAATCAACTTTGCTTTCAATCCAAATTCTCGCACCCAAGATGCCGATCATTCCGAAGAGCGCTGTTGATACGCCGCCAAGTGCACCGGCTGGAGTAGCGCTAAGAACTGCGCCGAACTTTGGTGAAAGCGAGAGCAATATTGCGCCAACGCCTGCGATCCAATAAGCCGCAGTTGAGTAAACGCGAGTTGCTGCCATTACACCGATATTTTCTGCATAAGTAGTTGTTCCTGAGCCACCACCGAAACCAGCAACAGTTGTTGCAAGTCCATCTGCCATCAACGCATTGCCCATTTGATCATCTAGATCTTTACCTGTCATCGCAGCGACAGCTTTAACATGGCCGACGTTCTCTGCGATCAAAACTAGAACGACAGGTAAGAAGAGGATCATGATGTTGGTGCTAAA
>CAZKNQ010000012.1:0-13407 GCA_964554225.1 uncultured Candidatus Planktophila sp. | reverse complement strand
AAATTCCAGTTGTTGTAGATAAACCGATGGCGTTAAATGGCACAGAGACAGATCAAATCATTAAAGTCTCTGAGCAAGAAGGCGTTCCTGTTACCGCATTCTTTAATCGCCGTTGGGACAGCGATTCATTAACAATCAAAAAAATCCTTGCAGAAGGGATTTTAGGTAATATTTTCAGGTTTGAAGCTCGCTTTGAGCGCTTTCGCCCGCTGGGTAATCCTGATTCGTGGCGAGAACGTCTTAAAGGTTCTGAAGGAGGGGGGAAATTACTCGATCTCCAGCCGCACCTGCTTTCAACTTGTATAGATTTCTTCGGGCATGGAGAACTCCAATATGCATCAGTGCGTTCAATTCGCGGACTTTCTGATGATGATTCTTTTCTCGTCTTAAAACATCAGAATAACGTTGACTCATATCTATCCACATGTGAAGTAATGGGAACACCTGGACCACGAATTCGATTGACCGGGGATAAAGGCGCGTTAGTAATCCAAGACCTTGATCCTCAGGAAGGTTTCCTGCGTCAAGGTATCGCACCAGAAAACGGAAAATGGGAAGTCGATACCCGAACACCAGCGCTGATCCATCGCGGTGATGAAGTTACTGAATATGAGAGCGTTCCTGGAGATTATGTTCAGTTCTATCTGCAGGTTAAGCAGGCGCTAACCAGCGGTTCACCGATGCCGGTTAGCACCGATGACGCTTTATATATTGCAAAAATTATCGATCAAGCAAGAGAGATGTCGGTTCGATAAATAGTTTAAGCAACACCAATTGCATCGACCACAAAGATCAGCGTTTCATTAGGTCCGATCGGCCCGCCACCTTGTGCGCCGTAACCTAGATCAGGTGGAATAACCAAAAGGCGACGACCGCCGACCTTCATTCCCGGGATACCTTGCTGCCACCCAACGATCACATTTGCCAACGGGAAGGTTGCAGGTGAACCACCGTTCCAAGAAGATTCGATTAATTGACCGTTTGACCAAGTCATAAGTGTGTAATGCACTGTCATGGTTGAAGTTGGAAGTGCTTCGGCGCCATTACCAACAATTATGTCCTTGGTTACCAAGGTAGTTGGTGGGTTACCGGCGGGCGTACCAATTGTTGGCGCTTCTCCTTGATTTGTTGTGACTGTAGGCAAATTATCTGTCGAAGCGCTCACTTCTTTATCTCCACATCCAGTTAGTAAAAGGGTACAAACGGCGAACAGGGCAATTACTTTCTTCATTACTTCTTATCTCCTTCGCCAATTTCTTGGATCAACTTAAATTCTCCAGAACCAAGTTGGCCTTGATCTCGGTACATCTCAAGCTTGGCGCGGGTATCTGCGATATCAAGGTTACGCATGGTCAGTTGACCGATGCGATCAACTGGGCCAAAGGCAGCGTTTTCGGTGCGCTCCATAGATAATTTTTCAGGGTGGTAACTAAGTGCAGGTCCGGTTGTATTGATGATCGAAAAATCATCTCCGCGACGCAGGCGAATCGTTACTTCACCAGTGACAGCCGATGCTACCCATCGCTGTAGCGATTCGCGCAACATAAGTGATTGCGGATCTAACCAACGACCTTCATAAAGCAGGCGACCTAAGCGACGACCTTCTGCGTGATAGTTAGCAATAGTGTCTTCGTTGTGAATTGCACTTAGTAAGCGCTCGTAAGCAATAAACAAGAGAGCCATTCCTGGAGCCTCGTAAATGCCGCGGCTCTTAGCTTCAATAATACGGTTTTCAATCTGATCAGACATTCCGAGGCCATGGCGACCACCGATTTCATTTGCAGCTTTCATAAGTTCAACAACGTCAGTGAAATCTTTTCCGTTTATTGCAACTGGGCGGCCTTGCACAAATTGGATCTTTACATCTTCAGAGGCGATAGATACAGATGAATCCCAGAATTTAACGCCCATGATTGGATTAACGATTTCAATTGAGACATCAAGGTTTTCGAGATCTTTAGCCTCGTGCGTTGCTCCTAAAATATTGGCATCTGTTGAATAAGCTTTTTCAACGCTGTCGCGATATGGGAAGTTGTGCGCAACCAACCATTGTGACATCTCTTTACGGCCACCTAGTTCACGGACGAAGTCAGCATCTAGCCAAGGCTTATAGATTCTTAAATTTGGATTTGCTAGTAAGCCATAACGATAAAAACGCTCGATGTCATTGCCTTTATAGGTAGAACCATCTCCCCAAATTTCAACCGAATCTTGCAACATGGCGCGCACCAACAAGGTGCCAGTAACTGCGCGGCCAAGTGGTGTTGTATTGAAATATTGCTTTCCGCCAGAGCGGATATGGAATGCACCGCAGGCGATTGCAGCAAGACCTTCTTCAACCAGCGAAGTTTTGCAATCTACAAGACGAGAAATTTCTGCGCCGTACTCTTTTGCGCGGACCGGTACTGAGTCGATATCTGTCTCGTCGTACTGGCCAAGATCTGCCGTGTAAGTGCACGGAATCGCACCCTTATCGCGCATCCACGCAACGGCTACCGAAGTATCGAGGCCACCAGAGAATGCGATGCCGACTTTTTCGCCGACAGGAAGAGAGGCAAGCACTTTAGACATGCGTGTAAGTCTAACGGTTGAGAAGGGTTGCTAGTGCAGGCTTAACTTTCCAGAGCGAGATCATCTCCTGATAGCGCTTTTCCTCAGAAGAATCGGCTACCGCACCTGTCTTGACTGCACGAATCATCAAATTTCTAGGGGTGTGTTCTCCCCCGATAAATTCAATTGCTTCCACGCGATAGCCAGATAATTTCATAATCTGTATCCGTAATCCATCAGTTATCAAATCTCCCAATCGTTCTTTCATGATTCCATTTTTCGTCACAATCGTCCAAGGTTCAGGAATCTCAACCATCTGGGCTTGAATATCATGATGGCAACATGGGGCAACTAATACCAGTTTCGCACCTGTAGTCACAGACCAAGCAAGCGCGTCATCAGTTGCGGTATCGCAGGCGTGAAGTGCAATCGCAATATCTGCGCCCTTAAGCGTAGTCTCTGAAATTTCTTCAGCTCTAAACTCTATCGAGCCTGAAATTCCTAACTTCTTGGCAATCGCATTATTTCTGGCGCGGGCACTTTCGCGGATATCAATACCCACTACCTTGACCGCTATTCCTTGACTACGTAAGTACTGATGGGCGGCAAAAGTTAGGTAGGCATGGCCACAGCCTAGATCCACAATTGTTAAGGGGCGCTTCTCATCTGGCTTATCAATATGCCCAGCCTCTATCGCTGATTTCAACGAAGGAATTAAAAGTCGAAGGAATTCTTCGACCTGTAAGTATTTATCGTTTTTGCTCGCCTTAACTTTTCCACCAGAATCTGAAATCCCAACTTCGATTAAGAAAGGATCAGATGGGTCAAGTAGCCGACTCTTACTTCGGTCATGTGAAAGATCAGCGCTGAACTCACCACGCACTCGATTAATTAACGCTTCACCTTTCTTGGTGATCCGCAGCGAAATTGATTGATCCTTCGCTTCAAGATGGATATTGGCAAAGCCCGCTTCCAGCAAACCCAGTTTTAAAAAATCTTGAGGCGAGTAATTTTTAGTCGTCATGGCTCGTCCATCGCTCTGAGCTACTTGGTATTTGATTTCGCCTTTAATCAATACTGGCTTTATATCGATTCGTTCACTGGGCGTCTGCATGTTGCGACGTCTGCCAGATAGGACCAGTCTGACAAAGTTATCGGAATTGCCAAGCTTCTCAACGATTTCATTGAGCGCATCAGCGAGCGACGTAGCCATGTAATTAAAGTACCGTAAATCTTGAACTTACTTGGTGATGTTAATTCGGAATCGTGATCGTTACTGCTAATCCACCTAATTGGCTCTTGCTCAGTTCGAGTTCACCGTTGTGTTCTTGAACTATTGCCGCGATGATGCTTAGGCCTAAGCCAGAGCCACCGCTTTCGCGAGAGCGCGATGGATCAAATCTATTCATAAATTTAATTTCGCTTCCATATGCCGAATCAGGTAGCCCCGGTCCACCATCCTCGATCTTTAACTCTGCACGTTTACCAATATTGCGCAGTGAGACTGAAACGGGAGCATCGTCAGGGGTATGGCGAAGAATATTTGAAAGGCAATTTTGAATTAAGCGACTTAGGTGTTCGCGAGAGCCCTGTACGAAGCAATCATCAGGTATTTCAGTAGTAACGATGCGCGACTTATTGAGCACTTGGAAATCATTAAGATGTGCCTTAACTAGTTCGTCAAAATCTACTTCTGCAAAATTTACTGGTTTACTCTCTCCAAGTTCGGCAAGAAGCAAGAGGTCATGAATCAAACTCTCCATTCTTTCTATTTCAGAACCCACTCTTGAAAATGCACGAGCCTGATCTTGTGCTTGCGTAAATTGACCTTTGGCAAGCATTTCGTTATACCCCTTTATCACCGTCAACGGCGTGCGTAGCTCATGCGATGCATCACCCAAAAATCTCTGCATGCGTTGTAGCGCTTGCGCATCTAACCCACGGTTATGGCGCCGCAAAAAATAGATCGAGAAAAATATCGCTAAAGCATCGGCACCTGCGGTGAACAGGCCAAGGTTTTTCAAATTTGATATGAAATTCTGGTTTAACTGATCAAGTGAAGATGCGATTACTAAATAATCACCGCCTGCTATTGATGCTGATTGGAAACGGAACTCCGTAGGTTTAGGAGTCGATACCGCCCCAGCTAAGCCTTTTCTCACTAGCGCTAAGTCTGTTATCCCGGGATAAATTAATTGTGACTCGTTGATAACTGTCTCATCGCCCTCTTGCGTGACTAGAGAGAGGGTTAAATCCAAACTTTCATCTTCAATGGTCAAGATGGCAGCCGATATTGCCTCCGATGGAAAAGCGTTGACTCTATTTACTACTTTTTGAAGTGATTGATCAATCTGCGCTAGATCTGCACTTCTTGCAGCAAGAGTTGCATATCCACCGATAAGCGTTGAGAGAACCGTTGTTACGATTATTGAGATTATTGCAAACTTGCTACCTGACTTCTTCATGCTTAGTTCTGCTTAGATTTGGGCTCTGCTTTTGGCTCCTGTATTACAAAGCCAACGCCTCTCACAGTTTTTATCCCCTCAAATCCATCACGATGCAACTTTTTGCGCAGATAAGAGATATAGGTATCAGCCACCGTACTCTCGGATTCAAAGGTGATTCCCCAAACTTCGTCGAGAAGCAGACTCTTACTAAGGACTCGATTTTTATTTTCGACTAGTACTTGTAATAGTCGGAATTCGGTCGGCGACAGATCAACTAATTCACCAGCAAAAGTTACAGTGTGGCTTGCTTCATCTAACTTAATTGGCCCGCAAATCAGATCAGCACCAGCTAAAGTCGAGATTTGTGAACGGCGCAAAATCGCTTTAACGCGCAATAAAAGCTCTTCTAATCCAAAGGGTTTGGTCACGTAATCATCTGCCCCAAGAGTTAAACCACGCGTTACATCTACTCGATCAGCCCGCGCACTCAGCATCAGCGCCGGCGTGTTATCACCGGTGGAACGAAGTCTTTCAACTAATTCAAAACCATCCATCAATGGCATATTGATATCAATTATCAATAGATCTGGTTTCTTATTTCGAATCGCAGTCAACGCTGACATTCCGTCGGATGCGGTAGATGTCTCAAATCCTGCGATACGAAGGGCATCGCCTAATAATTCGCGAACCCCGGCTTCGTCATCCACGATCAAAATCATCTCAGCCATGTGCTTAGCCTTTCACGTCGGCGATGAAATAGCCAAGCCTCTGACAGAATTCCCTACCTTTAAGGTGTTTTCACCGAAATTTCACAAACTTAACCTTGATACTAAGGGCTGATCAATAAAGATAGATTCGAGAAAGCGGAGCCAGGTGAGTAAGACTAAATCTGCAACGTTTACTTCTCTCGTCATTGCCTGCTCGCTTTTTCTATCGCCGCTAGCAATCGCCGATAACAAAGGTTCAAATTCCCCGTCGCCGACTGATGTAACTAGTAATTTTAAGTCCGCTATGGAGAAATTTAAGCAAGATCAAAAAATATATTTAGAAGCAGTTAAAGTTTATGACGCGGCAAGACGTGCTATTAATAAAACTTTTAAAGAGAGTGTCGATAAGGCTTTGTCTGATGCGAAATCACTTAGCGCACCTGGACAAACTCAACTTCAGAAACGTCAAAGTGCGGTAGCAAAGCAGAGCGCGGTAATTGCTGCCACAGCAATTAGAGATGCAGCAATCGAAGCGCTAGGACCTCCTCCGGTAGCGCCGACACCACCCGCTAAGTTGCCACGCATGGAGAAGAGCAAGCGGCCACCGGCTGTTCTTTCACCAAGCCCAACTACAAATTAATCAACTTCAGCAAGCGGCATATTTCTTAGGGTTTCACGATTATGGCTTTTGGAGCGCTCGTGATGTTTACGAATTTGTAGTTCAAAACTTTTGATTGCTTCATCGAAAGCCGCAAGATCATTAAATTCTGCCGCTTCTGCTCGCATCAAAGGTCCTGAGCCATGGGAAGTTAAAACAACTCGATGTGCGTGCTTACCTTGTCGCGGATTTTGTTCATGCAAGATTTCTACTTCGACTCGGTCAATGACTACGCTAAATCGTTCCATACTCATTAACTTCTCTTGCGCTATCTCGCGAAAATCTTCAGCAAGTTCGGCGTGACGGGCATGAATAACAATTTTCATATTATCTCCCTGTGTAACTTTCTTGTGGTCAGAACGATTCCACTTTTCGACCGCTTTGGGTAGAGGGAGATAAGTAAATAAATACGTTTAAAGCGGTAGCGCTACAACCAGAGCAGTTACTAGTAAGGCATAGAGAGCGCTCTGGGCCAGAATCTTTACTGCAGTTTTACGATCCGCCGCCCGTGCTGCTTGGTCTGAGACTTTCGATAGCTTGCCGAGGGCGCCAAAGTTGAATGTTCCGGCAAAGCCATAGGCTAGACAAAATCTTTTACGAGATTGAACCCAACCTATCGACATAACAAGAGCAGGCAAGAAAATTGCCAGACGTGATTGTCGATTAGCCTCGTTAGTTATCAGCGTCGCCGTTGCAGATAAAGTGAGAATTAATCCGAGAAGTGCAACCATACGACGGCGGGTTACTTCTCCCCCACCGATATTGCATGTGCCTGGGATATATTCGGCTTGACTCATTTAAGCATCCTCAAGTTCGTCTTCGTCCTCATCGATCCAAGCATTAGCAGGTGCATCGTCTTGACGTTGTGCCCAAGAGAGAAAACTTCCTACTGCGCGAAAGGCGACAGCCAGAACGGCGAAGAAAGCTAACGCCCTTCGGAAAATTTTCATGCCTTAAAAATACTCCTGATCGAGAAGAATTTCCTTATTTAGCGGCATGCAACGCTGAATCAATATCTGCCCACAGATCTTCGACGTTTTCAACGCCAACAGAGAGACGGATCAAGGTTTCTGGGACGCTGGCACTTTCGATCGGCCAGCGACGACGACGTTCCCAAAGGGATTCAACTCCACCAAGGCTGGTAGCAAAGGTAACAATCTTTGAGGATGCGCAGACCTTATCTGTGCTCGCTGCATCGCCGACATATTCAAAAGAAACGATCGCGCCAAAGCTCTTCATAAAGGCCTTGGCTTTTTCATGTTCGGAATCATTTGCAAGCCCTGGGTAGCGAACATTTCTTACCAATGGGTGTGTACTTAGCCGCTTCGCAAGTTCGAGCGCATTTTCACAGGATTTCTGAAAACGCAATGGAAAGGTGCGAATACCGCGAAGTGCCAGCCACGCTTCAAATGGACCTGGAATAGATCCATTGAATTTACGAGCATCTTCTAAAGTCTTAAATTGCGCAGCATCTGAAGTGCTAAGTGAGCCCAGAACAACGTCGCTGTGACCGGCTAAATACTTCGTCACCGAATTCATGACTATATCTGCGCCAAGGGCCAATGGTTTCTGGCTTAACGCAGTAGCGAAAGTATTATCAACTGCAACGGTTACGCCCTTTTCTTTAGCAGCCTTTATGAGCGCGGGAAGATCTGCAACCTCAAGACCAGGATTAGTTGGTGATTCAATCCAAAGCAGAGTTGCACCCGGTAATTCATTTATAACTTCTGTTGTATTTGTGACTGAAACAAAGGAAACCTTTAAGCGATTTGCTGTTGCATAGTTATTGAGCAGCGTCATCGTGCCTGAATAACCTTGATTAGAAGCAATCACCTTTGCTCCGACGGGTAGCGTTGAAAAGACTGCAGTAACGGCAGCCATTCCAGATGAGTAAGCCAGGGTTCGTCCGCCTTCTAAAGCGCTAATCGCTTCTTCAAGTGCTAACCAAGTTTCGTTTCCGTATCGCCCATAACCAACTGCACCACCTGCAACAAATGTTGAGTTCAGTGAGATGGGATGATTAAGTGAGCTATCTGGACCAACTGCGGGACGGCCCGCGGTAACTGCGATCGTTTCAGGGCTTAAACCTTTATCTGGATTCATGGCGTAAGCCTAATCCTTCGCCAGTACTGCCATCGCTGCATTATGGCCGGCGATACCGCTTACTCCTCCGCCGCGTCGCGCACCAGCGCCAGCGAGATAGATATGGGTATCGTCAGTTTCAGATCCCCAGATGAGTGGAGCGCTTTCAGTTCCATCTATAAATGGAAAATCTAAATCACGATGGAAGATATTCCCACGTGGCAGACCAAGATCTTCATCTAAATCGATTGGAGATTTGGCTTCTATTGCAAGCGAGCCATCGCTACAGACGGCTAGTACTGATTCGATTGGCTCTTCTAAATATTGATTAAGGCTAGAAATCGCAGCTTTCTTCGCTGCCTCTTTCGCCCCGCTTGGGTCTGCATCAAAGAGTGCAGCCGGTGTGTGTAAACCAAAGAGAGTCAATGTGTGAAATCCACGTAGGCTTAACTCGGGGGAGAGAATTGTTGGGTCAGTTAACGTATGGCAATACATTTCAAGTGGCAGATCACTTGGAATATTTCCACCTTTGGCAACTTGAAATGCGCTCTCTAATTGTGAATACGACTCGTTTATATGAAAGGTTCCGGCAAAGGCTAACTTTGGATCTAAACCCGATTTGAGGCGCGGAAGTCTAGAGAGCAACATATTTATCTTCATCTGTGATCCTTCAAGCGATGAAGGTGCGCTCTTGCCACGTAATTTCGCAAGAGTTTGTGGCGCCCCTGCAAACAAGAGATCTGTGGCCACATATTTATTTCCAGATGCAGTAGAAACTGAAACCCCGTTAGCACTTGAATCAATTTCAATTACATGAGAATTTAAATTGATTTTTACACCATTTAAAAGTGCGACGCGATTTAATTCGCTAACGAAAGCGCCCATTCCGCCCTGTGGCACGCGCCATTGTCCGGTTCCGTTGCCGATTAAGTGATACAAGAAACAGCGATTAGCTTGTAAATCTTGAGCCGATGTGAAAGTTCCAATTAGCGCATCAGTGAGCACAACGCCGCGTACTAGGTCGTCTCGGAAACGATCTTGAATTACTTCACCGATGGGTCTTTCCATCATGAACTTCCAAACTTCTGGAAGACCTATTTCAGATTTCAGTTCCGCAGCAGATTTAAGAGGCTGCAACATATAAGGGGCGATGCGTTCTGCCAAGATCGCAATTTCATTGTAGAACTCTTGCCACTTTTGGCCTTCTTCATCGCCACCAGTTAACTCACGAAAACTTTCGGCAGTTCGAGCATCCCAGTTTTGGGAGATCAAAAGCCCGCCTTCTTTGCCTCCTTTTTTATAGGGCGTATAAGAGGCGATAGAACGCTCAAGCGTTTTAAAGTTAATCCCTAAATCCGAAACTATCTGGTCTGGCAGTAGTGAAACCAGATAGGAGTAACGAGATAGTCGCGCATCATATTCAGGGAAGGGGCGCACACTTGTTGTTGCTCCGCCAAGTTCGGAGGCACTTTCCAATAGAACAACGCTCTTACCCGCTTTAGCCAAATATGTAGCTGCTACAAGTCCGTTATGGCCACCGCCGACGACAATCGCGTCATATTTCTTATCTGTAGTCATTTGTTATTGCTATGTTTACAGCGCACGAGAGATACGATCGAATGCTTCGGTAATTATCTCTGGGCTGGTTGCAAAATTAAGGCGCACATAATCTTTTCCTAGGGGGCCATAGATATGGCCCGGATTAAAAGCTACTTTCGCTCGCTCGACTAGCGCCGCACCTGGATCGTCCCCGAGGTTTAACTTGCTTACATCAAGCCAAGCCAGATATGAGCAATGTGGAATTGTGTAGCCAATACTTGGAATCTTTTCCTTGATCAATTCGGCGATTAGCTTTCTATTGTGATCTAGTTGATCGAGCACTGTATCTAGCCAAAGTTCACCTTTTTCAAAAGCAGCCACCGTTGCAAAGGCGCCAAGAAGTGATGCGCGATAGTGCAAAGCTGGTGGAAGTTCATTTAACTTCTCATGCATCTTCGCGCTTTGCGAAATGATAATTGCGCACTTTAGCCCTGCAATATTCCAGCCCTTACTGGCTGCATTTACCGCTACGCCTACCTCGGCAGCATCTTCACCAAGTGCCAAAATTGGAGTAAACGGTTGCTCTTTATAGGTTAGTGGCGCATGAATTTCATCCGAGATAACTACGACACCGTGTTTTTTCGCTAGAGAAACAATCCGAAGTAAATCTGCTTTGCTGTAGACCTTGCCCATGGGATTATGAGGATTGCAAAGTAAATGAACCTTTAATCCATTTTCATAAGCCTTTTCAATACCGGCCCAATCGTGACTCCATCCAGTTCCATCTACTTCTTCGGTGTTTTTTACAAATGGAACATCGACCATGGCAACCTTGGTCTCGTTAATCCAGGTGTAGAAGTTTTGATAGACCGGTGAACTGATGAGAACTTTATCTCCTGGCTTAGCAAAGACTCGCAGAAGTTCTACAACGGCTACTCCAACATCGGTTGCGATACGAACAAAAGTTGGTTCTACATCCCAGTTCCAGCGGCGCTTGGCAAAGCCCGAAAATGATGCACCCATCTCGGGGATTGCACCCAGGTAACCTAAATCGGATTTAGTAATCATCTCTGACAATACTTCGCGGATTCCGTCGGCTACCGGAAAATCCATCTCAGCCACAGGTAGGGGAAGAATGTCATGAGTAAAGCCGCGCCATTTTTCGCTGCGATGTGTTTGTAACTCAGCTAGAGGTGGTGCAGAAACCAGGCGATCGCTCATGAGCGTGAGTATGCCAGTTAAGCCTCGTTTGGAGAAAGGCGGCGCGTTGAATTCCGTACTACAAGCGTTGTGGGAAGAACTAATGAATGTGGTGCCGCGCTAGGTTTTCTTAACCTCTCCATAATTGACCATGCCGCCATCTCACCCATTAACTGCACCGGCTGCTCAATAGTTGTTAGATCGGTGTATTCCGACATTTCATGTCCGTCAAAACCCACGATAGAGAGATCGTCTGGAACCTTTAACCCATGGCGTCGTGCCGCTTGCATTGCACCAAATGCCATTTCATCTGATTCGCAGAAGATTGCAGTTGGGCGATTTGGGCGCGCTAATAGATCATCCATAGCTCTGGCTGCGGTATGCATTGTGAAATCACCATGGACTTCTAGTGATGGAACCCATTCGATTCCATTTTCCTGAAGCGCTTGAATAAATCCTTTGCGGCGATCTTGAGGAACGCTAAAGTTAAATGGATCGTCCGGACGTCCTGACATCAAGCCAATTCTCTTATGGCCTTGATTTACCAAATGCTGTGTGGCAGTCCGTGCGGCAGCAACGTCATCGATGGCGACGCTGGAACATTTCTCATGATGCATGCCAACTAGTGATACAGGAATTCCTAAATTTAAAATCGAGTGGAACTCTTCTTCGGTAGGTGGCAGGCTGATAACAATTAGCGCATCAACTCGACCCTTTAGCAGCTGGTGTTGAAAGAGTCTTTCGCGGCCTTTCATCTGACTGAAGTTATAGAGAAGCAGATCAAATCCAGCCTCGCGCAGCGCTTGTTCTGCACCGCTGATCACTTGTGCGAAATACCATCGTGAAATATAGGGAGCAACAACGCCGATGCTATTGGTACGACCGAGCGCAGTTTTACTGGTTGCTGGAGAGATCGGGTAGTTCAGTTTCTCTGCAGCAGCCACAATCTTGGCGCGAGTCGCATCATTTACGTGGTGAAAACCGCGAAGGGCGCGCGAAACAGTGGCAGTTGATACGCCCGCCTCTTGGGCGATCTCTTTAATTCCCGCCATGGTTCCCCCTTTCGCGCTACCTGCAAGAATTGAAAATTACTGCAAAAATTTATGCAATAACTGCAAAAGTACGGCAAAGCAGCGGTAAGTTGCAAGTGGTGGAGATCTTTTACTGGCGCTGACTTACTGATCTTGGGTTACTGGGCTTCCAGAATCATCGAGACAGAGTTGATGCACCAGCGCTGATCTGTTGGAACTTCAAAGCCCTCGCCTTCAAAGACATGTCCTAGATGCGAGTCACAGGATGCGCAGCGAACTTCGGTGCGAATACGTGGAGCAAGTGATCGATCTTCAATCAAAGTAACCGCATCATCGGCAGTTGGCGCGTAGAAAGATGGCCAGCCACACCCAGAATGAAATTTAGTTTCAGAGCGAAAGAGTTCTGCGTTGCAAGCTTTGCAACGATAAATGCCCACCGTTTCAGTATCAGTGTATTCGCCGGTAAATGGACGTTCGGTGGCGCCTTTACGCAATACCTCATACGAAAGTGGATCGAGTTTTGCCTTTAGCGCTGCTTCATCAATTTCCACTTTTTTCGCCATTAGATGCTCGCTCCCTGGGGGAATGCAGTGCCGGTGCTTGAGTGGCAGTCGTATCCGTTGGGATTTTTTGCCAGGTATTTCTGGTGGTACTCCTCAGCTAAGAAGTACTCAACTCCAGAGGCGCTAAGAATTTCAGTAACAATTTCGCCGATTCCATCTGCTGTTAAAGCCTTTTGGTAAAGATCTCTAGTTGCGAGCGCTTGCTCCATTTGCTCAGGCGTTGTCGTATAGATCGCGCTGCGGTATTGGGTTCCGATATCTCCACCTTGAGCATTTAGCGAAGTTGGATCATGCATCGTCCAAAACTCTTCCAGCAATCTGCGATAAGTAACAACTGTCGGATCAAATTCAACGCAGACCATTTCGGCATGTCCGGTTGCTCCTGTGCAAACCGCTTCATAGCTCGGATTGGCGGTCGTGCCTCCCATGTAGCCAACGCTGGTATTTGTCACACCATCGATTTTCCAAAAACGCCTTTCGGCGCCCCAGAAACAGCCAGTTGCAAAGTATGCGATCTCCATAGCGCGCATTCTTTCAGGTGATAGCGATTCCTGCTCAGTTGGGTAACCTTGGATCACCTGCGCCCCCGTAGCTCAGGGGATAGAGCACCGCCCTCCGGAGGCGGGTGCA
>CAZKNQ010000011.1:0-13817 GCA_964554225.1 uncultured Candidatus Planktophila sp. | reverse complement strand
AATGACTTCGATGACAACTCTGGCTGGTGCGATTGCATTCGGATCAATTGATATTGCAATTGCAGGTGGCGTTGAACATATGGGAAATCATCCAATTGGTGATGGTATTGATCCGAATCCACGTTTTCTTGCAGAACGTATCGTTGAACAAGATGCGCTCGCCATGGGTGCAACCGCTGAACGTTTACATGATCGCTTTCCACAATTAACTAAGGAACGCGCCGATCGTTATGCCTATAACTCACAAATGAAAACTGCAGCTGCGTATGCTGCCGGAAAGATTCAACGTGATTTGATCCCAACTGCTGCACGTATTCCTGAGATGGGTTGGGGTATTGCAACAGTTGATGAACCGCCACGTCCAACAACAACTATGGAAGGCTTGGCTACGCTCAAGACGCCATTTCGCGCCGCCGGCCGCGTTACACCTGGAAACTCATCAGGTTTAAATGACGGCGCAACCGCAGCTTTGCTGGCGAGTGAAGATAAAGCAAAAGAACTTGGGCTAACCATTAAAGCTAGGTTGGTTTCTTATGCATTCGCTGGCGTAGAACCAGAGGTCATGGGATATGGGCCGGTTCCTTCAACGATTAAAGCCCTCGCTAAGGCAGGCTTAAAGATCGAGGATATTGGTGCCTTTGAAATCAATGAGGCCTTCGCTGTGCAGGTTATTGCTTTCCTTGATCACTTTGGAATTGCCGATGATGATCCTCGCGTTAATCCTTATGGCGGTGCGATTGCAGTAGGCCATCCACTGGCTTCTTCCGGAATCAGACTAGCGCTCAACTTAGCGCGCGCCTTTGAAGAGCACCCAGAAGTGCGTTATGGACTTACAACAATGTGTATCGGACTTGGCATGGGCGGCACCGTTATCTGGGAGAACCCACACTTTTCAGGAGGATCAAAGTAATGTCTACCGAAATCAAATTACCTGAAGGTGCTCCAGAAGAAGTTGTTACCAACGCACTTGTCCGCGATGTTGATCTAAATCCATTTGGTTTTACTGGCTCGCTAGCGTTGATTACCTTAGATAACGGACTTGATCACACACGTCCTAATACCTTTGGGCCGCAATCACTTAAGGCGCTAGATGCTGCAATTACCGATGCCATTGGCCGCTCCCCTGCTGCAATTGGCATTATCGGAAAGCCCTTCATCTTTGCTGCAGGTGCCGATCTTTCAGCGCTCTCATTTCTTTCAGAGCGCTCTCAATCACTTGCTATCGGAAAACTTGGTCACGATGTATTCCGTCGCCTAGATGAATGCGGCATTCCTACCTTTGCATTTATAAATGGTTTAGCACTTGGCGGTGGACTCGAAGTTGGTCTGCACTGCAAATACCGCACCCTTGCTTCAACTGCGTTTACTGCTCTACCCGAAGTTTTCTTGGGGCTTGTTCCGGGTTGGGGCGGAGCGACAATTCTACCTAAGTTGATTGGACCAGAACGCGCCATACAAGTCATTATGCTCAACGCTTTGAACAACAACACCATGATGAAAGCGAAAGATGCGTTATCACTTGGAGTAGTTGATGCCGTATATGAACCCGCCGATTTCCTTGAGCGCTCTGTCTCATTCGCGGCAAAAGTATTAAGTGGTGCAACGAAGGTAGAACGTAAAGATTATTCACAGGATCCGGCATGGGATGTCGCCCTTGCTACAGGTAAGGCCGCAGCCCTTAAGAAATATGGCGGAGCAGAGATTGCATCTCCTATGCGCGCACTTGAACTAATTGCTGCAGCTCGCACCAATACTCGTGGCGCAGGATTCGATGCCGAAGATCAAGCACTTGCTGATCTAACAATGTCAGATCCCCTTCGCGCATCTTTATATGCATTTAACTTGATCCAGAAGAAACGTAAGAAAGTTGAGGGAGCGCCTAAACCAGCCCTTGCTCGCAAGGTAACCAAGGTTGGCGTTGTCGGTGCTGGACTTATGGCATCTCAACTTGCACTACTTTTACTCCGCAATCTCAAGTGTCCGGTTGTGATGACCGATATCGATCAGGAACGCGCCGATAAGGGTGTCGCCTGGGTAAAGAATGAACTTGCGAAGTTGGTAGAAAAAAAGCGTATGAGCGAAGAATCGGCTCGTCGCCTCTCGCTCTTAGTAAGCGGTTCTGCTGATCAGAGCTCTTTTGCTGGTTGTGACTTCATTATTGAAGCGATCTTCGAAGAACTTTCTCTTAAGCAAGAGTTGTTCAAGAAGCTAGAAACCATCGTCTCCCCCGAATGTGTATTGGCAACCAATACCTCATCGCTCTCAGTTGAGCGCATGAGCGAAGGGTTAAAGAACCCAGAGCGGGTAATCGGCTTCCACTTCTTTAACCCAGTTGCCGTGATGCCGCTTCTTGAAATTGCTCGCACCTCAAAGACTGATGATGCAACAACTGCAACGGCTGTCAGCGTTGGTAAAGATCTAAAGAAAACCATGATCATCTGTAAGGATGCACCGGGCTTTGTCGTCAATCGCCTATTAACTCGCTTCATGGGCGAAGTTACAGATGCCGTAGATGAGGGAACTTCTCCAGAAGTTGCCGATAATGCAATGCGCAGCATCGGTTTCCCAATGTCGCCATTTGAACTTCTTGATTTGGTTGGCCCAGGCGTTGCCCTTCATGTCTCTGAAACCTTGCACGAGAATTTAGGTCCGCGCTATCGCATCTCACCAACAATGCAAGCGATGGTCGATGCCAAAGTTCGCAACTTCTACATCAAAGGCGCCGATGGAAAATTTACCGCTAACCCTGAAGCTGTTGCGTTGATTAAGCAGGGCGATAAGCCATCCACTGCCGAACAAGTTCGCGATCGCGCGCTAAAAGCTTTAGCCACCGAAGCGCGCATGATGCTAGATGAAGGCGTTGTCTCATCCGCTGCTGAGATCGATCTCTGTATGTTGATGGGTTCTGGATGGCCAATGCATCTCGGCGGAATCTTGCCTTATCTAGATCGTGAAGGAATTAGCGAAGCGGTCTGCGGTCAGCGCTTTCATGCGCCGGGTATTGCATCTCTGCCATAGTTGATCCTGACAGCAAACTCTTCCACTCGACGATACTTCTTGCGATGCTCTGCGCCGTGATTCCGAGATCGTTCATGATCTCAGCACGCTTTGAGTGCTCAATGAATTCCAGTGGGATACCGATCGAGTGAATTGGCGTAATCAGCCCTGATTCACGGAACATTTCTGAGATCGAACTTGCAATACCACCGTGTTTAATTCCATCTTCTAAAACAACTACGCTCTTATATCGCTGCGCAATTGTGACAAGTGATGCCGGAAGCGGCTTAACCCAGCGCGGATCGATGACGGTTACGCCAACGCCTTCGCGATAGGCCATTCCAGCTGCTTCAACAGCTATCGCAGCCATAGCGCCAACACTAACGAGCAGAACATCTGCACTTTCACCGCGATATAGGACATCGATTCCGTCGCGTCTTTCGAAGGCTGGAATATCTTCTTGAACTGCTCCCTTTGGAAAGCGCAACATCGATGGTGCATCCGAGATGGCAACAGCTTCGCGCAGAATTTCACGCAACCGTGCAGCATCGCGTGGTGCGCCCACATGCATGCTCGGAACAATTCCAGTTAGCGCAAGATCCCAGATGCCATGGTGTGAAGGACCGTCATCGCCAGTAATTCCCGAACGATCTAGAACAAAGGTAACACCAGCCTTGTGAAGTGCGACATCAAGTAATACCTGATCGAATGCACGGTTTAGGAAAGTTGAGTAGAGAGCGACAACTGGATGTAAGCCAGCAAATGCCATTCCTGCTGCGCTGGTTACAGCATGTTGTTCTGCAATTCCCACATCGATCGTGCGATCAGGGAATGATTTCTCGAATTTATCTAAACCGGTAGGTCCAAGCATCGCTGCCGTTATCGCAACGATATCGCTACGTTGGTGGCCAATCGCAACTAACTCATCAGAAAAAACCTTGGTCCAACTAGTAGCGCTCTTGGCTAACGGTGCACCAGTTTCGGGGTCAACAATGCCAACTGCGTGAAATTTTTCAGCCTCATCGGCGACAGCTGGCTTGTGGCCCCGTCCTTTTTCAGTGATGGCATGAACTAAAACTGGCGAACCAAAATCTTTCGCCTTAACCAACGCTTTCTCCAGCGCTGCAATATCGTGGCCATCGATTGGGCCCATGTATTTCAATCCAAGATCTTCAAACATACCTTGCGGGGCAACAATATCTTTTATGCCCTTCTTCATACCGTGCAAAGTTTCATAAATTGGAGTGCCGACAACCGGGGTCTTATGAAGAAATTCTTTACCCCAGTCGAGGAATCTTTCATAACCGCGGGTCACGCGCAGAGTTGAGAGATAAGTTGCAAGCCCACCAATTGTTGGAGAGTAAGAACGTTCATTGTCATTTACGACGATTACTAGATTTCGCTCTTCGGTAGCGGCGATATTGTTAAGCGCCTCCCAGGCCATGCCGCCGGTAAGTGCGCCATCGCCAACCACAACAACTACATGGCGATCGCTCTGGCCCGTTCGTGAGAATCCGTAGGAAATTCCATCTCCCCAAGAGAGTGCGGTTGAGGCGTGAGAGTTTTCAATTACATCATGTTCGCTCTCGCTGCGATTTGGGTAGCCAGCAATTCCACCGCGTTGGCGCAGACCATCGAAGCTATCCGCACGTCCAGTAATAATCTTATGAACATAGGATTGATGCCCGGTATCAAAGAGCACTACATCGCGCGGTGAATCAAAGATACGGTGGATAGCCAGAGTTAACTCAACAACGCCTAAATTTGGGCCGAGATGGCCACCTGTCTTAGAAACTTTTTCGATAAGGAATTGGCGAATTTCATCGCTTAACTTATCCAGCTGTGCGCGATCCAGCGCCTTAATATCAGCGGGACCTTTGATCGACTCGAGCACGCGCTAAGTCTAGTTAAGGCCCTGCAGTTACGCGATTTTTAGGTGATATTTACGCGAGAAGGGACCTTAAGACGTACTGCATGATCCCGCCATGGCGATAATAATCACCCTCACCTGGCGTATCGATGCGAACCTTTGCGGTAAATGTCTTATCCCCTGCTGTAACAGTTACCTCTTTCGGAATACTTCCGCTATTTAGCGCCGTGATTCCGGAGATCGCAAATGTTTCATCGCCCTTAAGTCCGAGGCTCTGTGCAGTTTCGCCCTCTTTAAATTGCAATGGAAGAACTCCCATTCCAATCAGATTCGAACGGTGAATGCGCTCAAAGCTTTCAGCGATTACTGCGCGAACTCCAAGGAGTGCAGTTCCCTTTGCCGCCCAGTCGCGAGATGAACCTGATCCGTACTCTTTCCCAGCCAAGATAACTAACGGTACGCCAGCTTCTTGGTAAGCAACCGATGCATCGTAAATTGTTGACTGTGCACCGTTATCAAGGAAGTTGCGAGTAAAGCCACCTTCTACGCCATCTAGCAACATATTCTTCAAGCGAATATTTGCAAAGGTGCCGCGAATCATAACTTCATGGTTTCCGCGGCGTGATCCATATGAGTTGAAATCTGCGCGCGCGACGCCATGTGCTTCAAGGTACTTACCTGCCGGTGAATCAGCCTTGATATTTCCAGCTGGTGAGATGTGATCTGTTGTTACAGAATCTCCGAGGATTGCTAGAACTCGTGCTCCAGAAATATCGGTAACAGGCTTTGGTTGCGCTGGCATTCCATCAAAGTATGGAGGCTTGCGAACATAAGTTGATTGCGCATCCCATTCGAAAGTCTTACCAGTTGGCGTATCAAGTGATTTCCAGCGGTGATCGCCATCAAAGACAGTTGCATAATCTTTCTTAAACATCTCAGATGAGATAGAAGAATCAATTACATCTTGAATCTCTTTCGCACTTGGCCAGATATCTGCCAAGAGAACTTCCTTGCCATCCTTATCGGTGCCAAGTGAATCTTTTTCAAAGTCGTGGTTCATGGTGCCTGCTAGCGCGTAGGCGACTACTAGCGGAGGTGAAGCTAGATAGTTCATCTTCACATCAGGGCTAATTCGCCCTTCAAAGTTTCGGTTGCCAGATAGCACTGCTGTTACGGCAAGATCGTGCTCGTTAACTGATTTGCTGATTTCTACTGGAAGCGGACCAGAGTTTCCGATACAAGTAACGCAGCCATAGCCAACAAGGTGGAAACCAAGTGCTTGCATATACTGAGTTAGACCAGCGCGATCGTAGTAATCGGTAACAACCTTTGATCCTGGCGCCAGAGTTGTCTTTACCCATGGCTTAGAAGTTAGGCCGCGTTCTACCGCTTTCTTTGCAAGTAGCGCGGCGCCGATCATTACTGAAGGATTTGAGGTATTTGTACAAGAGGTAATTGATGCAATTACGACGTCACCATTTTTGATGGTGGTCTCTTTTGCGCCAACCTTTACTGGGTAAGCCGCTTTGCCAGTCTTTTCTGTGTAATAGGTTGGTAAGACTTTATCGAAAGCCGACTTCGAGTCACTTAGCGAGATACGATCTTGCGGACGCTTTGGTCCAGAAATTGATGGAACAACTGTTGAAAGATCTAACTCAACATGTTCGGAGTAACGCGGGCTAACTGATGGGTCATGCCACATACCTTGCGCTTTTGCATACTGCTCAACAAGGGCAAGCTGTTCTTCACTTCGACCGGTTAAGCGAAGGTAGCGAAGGGTTTCATCATCAATTGGGAAGATTGCACAAGTTGAACCGTATTCCGGGCTCATATTTCCAATTGTGGTGCGGTTAGCCATTGGTACAGAGACAACGCCTGGTCCATAAAATTCAACGAACTTTCCAACAACGCCATGTTTACGCAATATTTCGGTAATTGTTAGCGCCATATCTGTGGCTGTTGTGCCGACAGGAAGAGAACCGCTTAACTTAAAGCCAACAACTCGGGGAATCAACATTGAAACTGGTTGTCCGAGTAGAGCTGCTTCTGCCTCGATACCGCCGACTCCCCAGCCAAGTACGCCGAGTCCGTTAACCATTGTTGTATGTGAGTCCGTGCCAACGACAGTATCTGGATATGCGCGCAGGACTCCATTTACAGTGCGAGTCATGATGACTCGCGCTAGGTATTCAATATTTACCTGGTGAACGATTCCGGTGCCAGGTGGAACCACTTTAAATTCGTCGAAGGCTCCTTGGCCCCAGCGCAGGAACCGGTAACGCTCGCGGTTGCGCTCATATTCAATGTCCGTATTCTGCTCAAAAGAATCTTTACTTCCAAAGACATCGGCAATAACAGAGTGATCGATAACTAGTTCAGCAGGTGCTAGTGGATTTACCTTGGCCGGATCTCCCCCAAGATCAACGATTGCCTCGCGCATAGTGGCAAGGTCAACTACGCAAGGAACTCCAGTGAAATCCTGCATGACAACGCGCGCTGGCGTAAATTGAATTTCAGTATCTGGTTCAACGGATGGGTCCCATTGTGCAAGAGCTTTGATGTGATCAGCGGTGATATTTGCGCCATCTTCGGTGCGAAGTAAATTTTCAAGTAAGACTTTCAGCGAGAACGGCAGGCTAGCAGCGCCCTCGATCTGAGAGATATCAAAGATTTCAAAATCTTTGCCACCAACGCTTAGATTCTTCTTGGTACCTAATGAATTTTTACTCATCGCCTATCCCTCACTGATTTATCTTGACGTCAAGATACCTTAACTTGCTTAAAAAGCGCAACAGATTCGATGTGTTGCGTCATCGGAAAGAGATCAAAGGCGCGAATATCGGCTAGCTCGTAGCCCGAATTTTCCAGATAAGCGCTATCTCGGGCAAGGGCTGCTGGATCGCACGCCACATAAACGATTGCACGTGGCTTTAGAGAAACCATTGATTGAACGACGTTCTTGCCTGCTCCTTCGCGAGGTGGATCAAGAATAATTACATCGGCTTTCGAAAACCGCGGCAGGATCTTTTCGACATCACCAGTGTGAATACCAACATGGGCGTGCTCTTCGAAGTTTCGTAACGCATCGCCAGTTGCAGATTTACTGCCTTCGACCAGATCGATTCTGCCGCTCTCGCCAACTAATTCGATAGCCTGAGATGTAAAGAGCCCAACTCCCCCATAAAGATCTAAAACTTGATCGCCAACCTTGATCTCGGCATATTTCAAAACTGCTTCGGTTAGCACATGTGGCGCTCGTTTGTGACTCTGCCAGAACGAACGTTGCGAAACCTCTAGCGGAAAATCATTTACCAAATAAGTCGCAATATCTGGTCCTTCAGATGTTCTCACTGGACTTTCATCACGGGTATACCCAGTTGCAATGGTCCGCTCACCGGTTGAAGAAATTGAAACTTCAACTTGTAGATCGCCTTTCCACTTTCGATTACTTAACTCTTGATATTTCAATTCGGGTTGCAGAATTCGGCAATCTGAGACTGGAACTACTTTATTACTCCCCGCTTGGCGAAATCCGAGCGCTCCATCACGAGTAGTTACAGCGGTAAAGCGGGTGCGATAGCCAAGCGCTCCATCAACTTCTTCAACCTGCACATTGACTTCTTTTTTGGCGATACGGGAAAATTGTTCGGTGATTACCTCACTCTTTAACTGGCGCTGGCGTTCCAATGAAATATGTTGAAAGTCGCATCCTCCACAACCAGCGCGATGCGCAAATTGGCAGGGGGCGCTAACGCGATCACTAGATGCGCTCACAACTTTCACGACATCGGCACGATTAAACGAAGAACCAGTGCTGGTTATCTCAATTTCGACTTCTTCTCCTGGTATCGCATGACGCACAAAGATCACCGCTCCAAGATGTCTCGCTATGAAATGGCCGCCGTGGGCGATCTTTTCGATGGTGACGACAAAGCGTTGACCAACCGAGAGGTCTGCCTTTCGTAATGTTTTTTCCATTCGAGGATCATCTATCGCCATGTGTCCAAGCCTAGAGGTGGTAAGTTAAACCTTGTGCACGTCGTGATAATGGGATGCGGTCGAGTTGGTTCCTCCTTGGCGAGCGAACTAGAAGCTGCCGGTCATTCAGTTGCAATCATTGATCAATCTCGCGAAGCTTTCCGTCGCCTAGGTCCAGATTTTAAAGGTCGTACTGTTGCCGGCGTTGGTTTTGATCGTGATACCTTGCTTGAAGCCGGCATAGAAACCGCCGATGCATTTGCTGCAGTAAGTAACGGCGATAACTCAAATATTTTGGCAGCCCGTGTTGCCCGCGAAACTTACGGCGTAGCAAATGTGGTGGCGCGTATCTACGATCCAGGCCGTGCTGAGATTTACCAGCGCTTGGGTATTCCAACAGTTGCCACTGTTATCTGGGCAACTGATCAGATTTTGCGTCGCCTAGTGCCAGAAGGTTCGCTTTCTGAATGGCGCGATGCCAGCGGAACCATTCAACTATGCGAGATGCACCCACATAAAGATTGGTTTGGACGTCCCGTTGCAGAAATCGAGTTAGCAATTGATGCCCGTGTCGCATTTCTAACTCGCCTTGCTGAGGGTTTAATTCCAGATGAACATACTGTTTTGCAAGAAGGCGATCTAATGCATGTAACCGTGCGCGCTGAAAACACCTCTGCAGTAGAGGCGATTCTGGCTCGCTCACCCGAGGATCATTCATGAGAATCGCTATTGCGGGAGCCGGAAATGTAGGTCGTGCAATTGCGCGCGAACTTCTAGATAACGGACATCAGGTGCTTCTAATCGATCGCGATCCTAAAGCCCTAAAGATGGAATCAGTCCCAGATGCCGAATGGTTGATGGCCGATGCCTGTGAAATTACTTCACTTGATAAAGCGGTATTAAATAATTGCCAGGTTTTAGTTGCAGCAACAGGTGATGACAAAGTTAATCTGGTTGCATCACTACTTGCCAAGACTGAATATGGTGTTCCACGTGTTGTTGCCCGTATTAACCATCCAAAGAACGAATGGCTCTTTGATTCATCTTGGGGTGTGGATGTCGCGGTATCAACGCCAAGAATTATTTCAGCGCTCGTTGAAGAAGCGGTAAGCGTCGGAGATGTTGTGCGACTCTTCTCATTCCGAAAAGGTCAGGCAAATTTAGTTGAATTAACGCTTCCTGATTCATCCATGTGCATTGGAAAAACGGTAGAAGAAATTACCCTTCCAGATGATGCATCTCTTGCTGCAATCGTGCGCGATGGCCGTGTGATTACCCCAACCCCAACAGATGTATTCAGCGCCGGCGATGAGCTGCTCTTTGTCGCATCAGCAACTGCAGAAAGCTTAATCAAATCCTGCTTTATCGAGCAGTAACTTTACTTATCGCTAATTTTCGTTGTTGGAACGGTTTTTAAGATCATCCAAGAACCATAGGCGGTCGCTAGAAATAGCGGATAACCCATCGCTAGATTTACCGATCCGAGTAAATTCACATTTCCACTTCGATAAATCGGGTACTGAACGGCGATGCGCGCAAAGAACATCCCAACCCACAGCCAACTAGCCCGCTTATATGCGCGAGCTCGTGCCGGATCTTTACGCCATTGTAAGTTTTCTCCCAGAATTGGCCCAAGCAGTAAACCGAGGATTGGCCATCCCGCCAAGTTAGCAATTAAGTAAACACTGCCGTAGCCAAGATTGGTCAGTAACTTTGGGATATAGAGATCGCTGGCATTTCCGGTGCGATTGGCAAACCAAGCACAGATTAATGAACCAATTAACCCAGAGACTGCATGTTGAATCGTCTCGCGCATGGCTAGGCGAATAATCGTTAATAGCGCCGATACTGCAACAGATGCAATGAGTGCACTTTGAAGTTGATCAGTAACGTTGAAAACAACCAGAAAAATTACAGAGGGAATACCGGAATCAATTAAGCCTTTCTTGCCACCAAAAGCTGCAAGAACCTTTGCCTTATCTTCGTGATGTTCTGGATTACTCATGTACGACCCGTTGATCCAAAGCCATCTGCGCCACGACCAGAACCTGGCAGGCTTTCCACTTCTAAGAAATCTGCTCGTTCTACCTTTTGAATAACTAGTTGCGCGATGCGATCTCCGCGTTTGAAAGAGACGCTCTCTTTAGGATCGTGATTAATCAAAATCACTTGTAGTTCTCCGCGATAACCTGCATCAACAGTGCCAGGAGCGTTGACCATCGTAACGCCATGTTTAATGGCGAGCCCAGATCGCGGATGAACCAGTGCAACATAGCCATCGGGAAGGGCGATAGAAATTCCTGTTGGAACTAGCTTTCGCTCCCCTGGTGCAAGAACTACGTCGATACGCGAGACGATATCGGCGCCGGCATCTCCACCTTTGGCATAACGCGGAAGTGGCAGATCTGGATCTAGCCTTGTGACTAATACTTGAACGCCCATTATGGATTTATCTCAAATTCCGGATCTACAAAGGCAAGGATCTCAGGGGTCTTGGCGATATGTTCTAAATACTCTTTCGGAGCGTTCTCTAAAAAGTGTGACATCGGAACAATTACAAAGAGTGCTGCAGCCTTTACAGCGATTTCACCATCTGGGCCACCAAGACGACCTTCTGCAGCGGTGTAAACCTTACGATTTACCTGTCCAGTAATTCTTGCTGTTATATGCAATGTCGTTCCCATTGGAACCGGCTTTAAAAAATCTGTTTCTAAACGCGCGGTGACCGCCGGTGCGCGTATCAGCCACATTAACTTTCCAAGTGCCTCATCAAATGCCAGTGATAACAATCCACCATGTGCCAATCCAGGAGCGCCTTGGTGATTTTCGGTAACTGTGAACTCGGCGGTTAAGTCTGCATTAGCACCAGCGTGCGCAACTAAATGTAAACCTGTTGGATGAAGCTCACCGCAGCCAAAACAATGTCCAAAGTGAGATGGAATCTTGGTGCCAATCTCAGGAGCTTTTGGATGGCGCGGCGGTATTACTGCGCCCTCTGGAGGAGTTGTACTCGATACTCGACTCATAGCCTCACTTTACTTCATTGTCGTAACTTCATCTACGTCTTCAGGTTATGAAAAGACTAGAATGAAGGTGTGATCTTTAGAGAAGTCCTAAGGCCGCCCATTTGGCTACTGGCCTTTATATATTTTCTCTTCCTCTCAATAGTTCTCTCAGTTTGGGCAGCGCTCGATAATCGAGCGACGTTGATCACTCTTGCGCTCTCAACGATTGCGCTGATCTGGATCGCGTTTTCTATGACTTCAGAGTTAACTTTTGACGGAAAAGTTCTAACAATAGATAAAGCAAATATTGAAGTTAACTATCTTGGGAAAGCCACAGTTCTAGACAAAACTGCGATGAGATTACTTCGTACCCGTGATGCTGATCCTGCTGCATATCTGGCAATCAAATTTTGGGAGCCACGTGGGCTGCGAATCGATCTAAACGATTCAAGAGATAGGACGCCGTATTGGCTCGTAACGAGCAAACGCGGCGAAGAACTCGCCGCGCTGCTTAATCGTGAACCTATTAACTTAAATTAATTGCATTCTTTACAGACTGCTAGCCTAATTGCATTCTTTACAGACTGCCTTAGCGCCTTCACCCTTTGCTAGTTGCGTAATGTGATGCACTAAGAAGCATCGTGAACAAGTAAATTCATCGACCTGCTTTGGAACAACGCGTACCGCTAGCTCTTCGCCAGATAGATCTGCGCCAGGAAGTTCCAGATTCTCTGCCGCCTCTGCTTCATCGACATCAATCTGACCGGATTGAGCATCGACGCGCTTAGCTTTGAGTTCTTCTAGCGACTCCTCGTGGAGTTCCTCATCCGTCTTTCGGGGGGTGTCGTAATCTGTTGCCACTGCTCTCACCTCACTTTGCATATATTGAAAAACAACACGCATCTATTGCTCGTTGCTTACGGGCGCATACTCGCGCACTTACCCGTGATTACCCATTACAACCATCGGCGTGTCGCGGATATTCCCCGTATTAATAGGTAATGACTAGTCTCTAGAAGGGTTTTTTCACCGCATCAATCGCTTTTGCCAGTGATGCCCCCACCCGCGCATGAATAGCGGTGCCACTTTCCACATATTCCTCAGAGAGAATTTCACCTGTCTCATGAATCGCATTTACCAAATCACCTCGGTCATAAGGAATTATCGAATTTATCTCGATATTCGGCTGCGGTAGCGATTTCTCAATTGCATGTACTAAACCTTCAATTCCAAATCCGGTTCGCGCAGAGAATGCATAACTATTTTTCTCTTTTCGCAGGATCTCTAGAACGACATCGGGATTAGCAGAATCAACCTTGTTGATGGCAATAATTTCTGGGATATCTCCCCCGCCAATATCGGTTATAACTTCACGAACCGCGCGGATTTGTTCAAAAGGATCTGGATGCGAACCATCGACCACATGAACGATTAAATCCGCTCCAGATACTTCCTCCAGTGTTGATTTAAAGGCATCAACTAACTGGTGAGGTAGGTGGCGAACAAAACCGACTGTGTCAGAGAGCGTGTAGGTACGACCATCGGCGGTATGTGATTTGCGCACGGTTGGATCAAGAGTTGCGAATAAAGCATTCTCAACGAGTACTCCAGCATTGGTTAGCCGGTTAAGTAGTGATGACTTCCCCGCATTTGTATAACCAGCTATAGCGACCGATGGAATATTGAAACGCTTACGTTCTTGGCGTTTGGTATCGCGGGATACCTTCATCTCCGCAATCTCGCGGCGCAACTTAGCCATCTTGTCGCGAATGCGACGTCGATCTGTTTCGATCTTGGTTTCACCAGGACCGCGACCACCAATACCTGCACCACCTGCGGCGCGACCACCAACTTGGCGGGAAAGTGAATCACCCCAACCGCGCAGACGAGGAAGTAAGTACGCGATCTGCGCGAGTTCTACCTGCGCCTTTCCTTCTTTACTTTTCGCGTGCTGTGCGAAGATATCG
>CAZKNQ010000010.1:0-14457 GCA_964554225.1 uncultured Candidatus Planktophila sp. | reverse complement strand
GTATCAGTGGCTCTGGTAAATCAACTTTAGTTAATGACATTCTATATACAACTTTGGCCAACACGTTAAACGGTGCGCGCTTAGTTCCAGGTCGCCATCGTACGGTCACCGGTGTAGATCAACTCGACAAGGTTGTTCACGTCGATCAATCACCAATTGGTCGCACCCCGCGATCCAACCCAGCAACTTACACGGGCGTGTTCGACAAAGTTCGTGCGCTGTTTGCCGAGACAACTGAAGCTAAAGTGCGTGGATACCAGCAAGGGCGCTTCTCATTTAACGTGAAGGGTGGCCGCTGCGAGAACTGCTCAGGCGATGGCACCATAACCATCGAGATGAACTTCCTACCCGATGTCTATGTACCGTGCGAAGTTTGTCACGGTGCGCGTTACAACCGTGAGACTCTTGAGGTTCACTACAAAGGCAAGACAATTGCCGAAGTTCTCGATATGCCGATTGAAATTGCTCATACCTTTTTTGAATCAGTTCCAACTATTGCGCGTTATCTAAAAACGCTCTGCGATGTGGGTTTGGGATATGTCCGTTTGGGTCAATCTGCTCCAACGCTCTCCGGTGGCGAAGCACAGCGCGTTAAATTGGCTACCGAGTTGCAACGCCGTTCCACTGGGCGCACGATCTACGTTTTAGATGAGCCAACTACTGGTCTGCACTTTGAAGATGTCAGCAAGTTGCTTGGCGTTCTTAGCCGCCTGGTTGATTCAGGTAACACTGTTGTTGTAATCGAACATAACCTTGATGTGATCAAATGCTCTGACTGGGTAATCGATATGGGTCCAGAAGGTGGTTTCCGCGGAGGCACTGTTGTCGCCGAAGGAACACCTGAAGATGTAGCAAAAGTTAAAGCGAGTTACACCGGTAATTTCTTGGCGGAGATTCTTGCCTCTAACCGTGCACCCGTTAAGAAAAAGGCGGCCGTTAAGTAAATGGCTGATCCTGCTAGTTATCGTCCCAAGGAGATCCCAGAAGATCCCGGGGTTTATCGCTTTTATAACGGCAAAGATAAAGTTATCTACGTTGGTAAGGCCAAGAATTTAAAGAATCGCTTAACCACTTACTTTGGTTCTAATCTTGCGCGTAAGACACACCGTATGGTTAATGAAGCGGTCCGTGTTGATTGGACGATCGTTGCTACTGAACTTGAAGCGCTGGCCCTGGAATTCTCTTGGATCAAGCAATATCAACCTACTTATAACGTGCAGTTCAAAGACGATAAGTCTTATCCATACCTTGCAATTTCTATGCAAGATGAATTTCCGCGAATTTTTATTACTCGCAAGGAGAAACGCCCCGGACTTAAATACTTTGGTCCTTATACAAATGCGTGGGCGCTCCGAAATACTTATGAAGTTCTCCTAAAGGTCTTTCCAGTTCGATCTTGCTCTGAAGGAAATTTCTCACGGGCCAAACGCAGTAAACGCCAATGTTTACTGGGGGATATCGGTAAATGCGCCGCGCCTTGCGTCGGCTGGGTAACGCCGGAAGAACATCGCGAGATCGCAGTAAAACTTGATGCCTTTATGGAGAAAGGCATGGAGGATATCCTGCCTAAGTTGCGAAGTGAGATGGATCTGGCATCTGAACGCGAGGAGTTTGAACGCGCTGCGCGTATCCGCGATCAAATCGAATCCTTTGAAAAAGCACAACGTTCTACCCAAGGAAATCTCTCAGATGATCTGGATGGTGATTTCATCTCCATCCATGAAGAAGGCCTCCACGCTGCTGGTTCTATATTCATGGTACGACGCGGCTCAATTAAAGGCTCGCGTTCGTGGATTGTTGATCAAGAACGTGCACTTGAAGGTGATGATCAGATTGCTTCACTCTTTTTCTCTATCTATAACCAAAGCGCACCAACCGACATTCCAAATGAGATTTATTTAAATCGCGAGCCGGTTGATCAAGCAGCGTTAGAGGGATGGCTTACCAATCTGCGCGGTGCAAAAGTTGTGATAAAAGTTCCGCAACGTGGAGAGAAAGTCGAGCTTCTCCAAACAGTTGCTCGCAATGCTCACTACGCCTTAATTCAATTCTTGAGCAAGCGCGCAACTGACGCCGCAGTTAGCGGTAAGGCGCTGCTAGAAATCGAAGAGCAGTTGGAACTTAAGCGCACACCTCTTCGTATCGAGTGTTACGACATCTCTAATATCTCAGGCACATCAGTTGTGGCATCTATGGTGGTCTTTGAAGATGGTATGGCGAAGAAGAGCGAGTACCGTCGATTCATCATCGATACTAAGGAAGCTACCGATGACACCCGCGCTATGCACCAAGTGATCACTCGTCGCATGAAGCGATTGTTAAATGATCGCGCTGTCGATGAGAGCGATGTCGCGGCTATTGGCGGAAAGCTAAGTAAGTTCTCATACCCACCGCAGCTAATCGTTGTAGATGGTGGCGCACCTCAAGTTGCTGCTGCCCAACGGGCACTTAATGAACTCGGTGTTACCGATGTTGCCTTATGTGGGCTTGCCAAGCGCTTAGAAGAAGTCTGGCGTCCCGGCGAAAGCGATCCGTTAATTCTGCCGCGGACCAGTGAAGGAATGTATTTACTACAACGTATCCGCGATGAAGCCCACCGCTTTGCAATTACCTTCCATCGTTCACGCAGATCGAAGGTGATGTTGGAATCCATTTTGGATGAAATTCCGCAGATGGGACAGGCTCGTCGCGCTGCCTTGCTTGAACAATTTGGTTCAGTTGCCGCACTTCGCAAAGCAACTTTGGCAGAAATCGCA
The DNA here is from genome assembly GCA_964554225.1 of uncultured Candidatus Planktophila sp. GTDB lineage: Bacteria > Actinomycetota > Actinomycetes > Nanopelagicales > Nanopelagicaceae > Planktophila. The sequence goes on along the minus strand of CAZKNQ010000010.1, from coordinate 11,701 downwards.
ATGACGCCAGGTATCGGGGAGAAGATCGCCGAGATCATCTTTGAGTATCTGCAGAAATCTGCACATGGCACAGGTGCGGAGATTGTTAATACTCAAACCGGTGAGATTACAACAGCTGCGAAGTAGCCAAAGAGAGCGCCGCAAGGGAGAATAAAGCCATGTCAACGAAGGAACTCCTTGTTGTAACGGGAATGTCAGGTGCAGGTCGTTCTACCGTTGCCCATGCTCTGGAAGATCTTGGTTGGTATGTGGTTGATAACTTGCCACCTGCATTACTTCCTGAATTAGCTGTTCAAACTAAGAGTTCAGATATCGCATCCCTAGCAGTTGTCGTGGATGTGCGCGGTGGAAAGTTCTTTGATGCGCTAAGTAACTCACTTCAAAAGTTAAAGGACAACGGCATCTCCTATCGTTTACTTTTCCTAGACGCTACTGATCAGTCTTTGGTACAACGATTTGAATCGACTCGTAGGCCGCACCCGCTGCAAGCTAGAGACCGTATTGTCGATGGCATTGAACGTGAACGCGGCAAGCTAGAGGAACTACGGACTGGCGCGGATGTAGTTATTGATACCTCAAATTTAAATGTGCACCAGCTAGAAAAACGTATCGGCGAGATCTTCTCAGCCGGAATGTTGGACGCGATCCGTATCAATGTTCTCTCCTTTGGTTACAAGTATGGAATTCCCGTCGACTCGGATTTAGTTTTAGATTGCCGCTTTATCCCAAATCCCCATTGGATCCCGGAACTTCGCCCCTTAACAGGACTGACCAAAGAAGTCTCAAATAAGGTTTTGACTAGCGAGGGCGTATCCGAGTTTGTGAAGAGTTATGTTGGAGTAATTCGCCAGATGATGCCGGGATATTTGCGCGAAGGTAAGAAATACGTGACCATCGCAATTGGCTGCACCGGCGGAAAACATCGCAGCGTGGCGATCGCCGAGGAAATTGCTAAACAGCTTTCTTCAGAGCAGTCAATGATTGAAATTTCTGCACATGCCACACACCGTGATGTAGGTCGTGAATGAGTGGCAACAAACCTCGGGTAGTTGCACTGGGTGGTGGCCATGGACTGGCGGCAACTCTTTCCGCACTTCGACAAATAACTACAGATTTAACTGCGATTGTCACCGTGGCAGATAACGGTGGTTCAAGCGGTCGCCTGCGCGAAGAATTTTCAATTTATCCTCCTGGTGATTTAAGAATGGCGCTAGCGGCGCTCTGTGCAGATGATGAATGGGGCCGTAGTTGGGCTGAGATCATGCAATACCGATTTGAAAGCGATGGTCCACTCGATGGCCATGCAGTTGGAAACCTACTTCTGGCAGCACTTTGGAATAAGGGTGACGATCCTGTTGCAGGTCTAGATCGAGTTGGCTCGTTATTAAAAGTTATCGGTCGAGTATTGCCGATGTCGATAGAGCCACTTGATATTGAAGCAACTTTCACAAATTCAACCGGTCGTTTTATTGTTAAAGGACAAGTACAAGTGGCTACCGCAAAAGGTCGCCTCGAAACCCTTCGCTTGCTGCCTGAAAATCCAACCGCCCGTCCAGAATCTCTCTCTGCGATTGATGCAGCAGACTGGATTGTTATGGGTCCGGGCTCTTGGTTCTCTAGCGTTCTGCCACACCTTATGGTTCCCCAACAACGCGAGGCTTTAGTTGCAGCGAGGGCGAAGAAAATTCTCATCCTTAATTTAGATTCAGCAACTGAAAACGGACCTGTCATTAATTCGGGGGAGTACGCCGGATATACCGCGACAGAACATATGGAGATATTGCACACCTATGCTCCCGATTTACGCTTTGATTTAATCGTGGCAGATCAAAGCGTTGTCGCTGGATCCGATCAGCTACAGCGCCATCTTTCAAGTACAGGTGGAGAGTTATTGATAGCCGACCTGCGCGACCATCGCTCCTTGGTCCATCATGATCCAAAGAAATTAACTTCACTTTTCGCACACATAGCGGGCTAAACCCTGCTTGGATATGCACATGGCAATGACCGCAGCAGTTAAAGACGAACTAAGCCGTCTTTCAGTAACCAAACCTTGCTGCCGCAAAGCCGAAGTTTCTTCTCTTCTGCGTTTTGCTGGTGGCCTTCATATTGCAGCAGGAAAAGTTGTTATTGAAGTCGAACTCGACACTTCACAGAGCGCACGTCGCCTCAAAAAAGATATCGCTGATATCTACGGTCACGATAGCGATCTCGCAGTTCTCTCATCTAGCGGATTGCGCAAAGGTTCTCGTTATGTGGTTCGAGTCATTGAAGCCGGCGACGCACTTGCGCGCCAGACAGGTTTAATTGATAGTAACGGACGTCCAGTTCGGGGTCTTCCACCCCAAGTTGTCGCTGCAAATATCTGCGATGCCGAAGCTGCTTGGCGAGGTGCATTCATTGCACATGGTTCACTAACCGAACCGGGTAGATCATCTTCTCTTGAAATTACTTGTCCAGGTCCAGAAGCAGCGCTTGCTCTGGTAGGTGCTGCACGTCGTTTGGGAATCACTGCAAAGGCGCGCGAAGTTCGTGGCGTTGATCGCGTAGTTATTCGAGATGGTGATGCAATTGGTGTTCTACTCACTCGCCTTGGCGCGCATGAAAGTGTCTTGGCATGGGAGGAACGTCGCATGCGTCGCGAAGTTCGCGCCACTGCAAATCGTTTAGCAAATTTTGATGATGCAAATCTACGTCGCTCCGCACGCGCTGCAGTCGCAGCTGCTGCTCGCGTACAACGAGCGATGGAAATTCTGGGTCCCCAAATCCCTGATCATCTAAAAGAGGCCGGCGAACTTCGCATTAGCCATGGACAGGCAAGCCTGGAGGAACTTGGATCGTTGGCATCTCCACCGATGACAAAGGATGCAATCGCAGGACGTATTCGTCGCTTGCTCGCAATGGCCGATAAGCGCGCCGCTGAACTCGGTATTCCTGATACTGAAGCGGGCTTATCGCCTGACTTGCTCAATTAACGCTACCGAAAAGTAGCGAGGGCAGAAGTAACCCCGCTCGGCTGGTAAGGTTAGCCACGACCCCAGTGTTGTGGCAGTCTGCGTTGTGGCAGTTTTAGCGCCGTAAATCCAGATGGGAAATTTAAATCGATCCGCAGCGGGTCCTGACACTTTCTAGAGCGAGGTTTTCACGTGATTAATGTTGGAATTAATGGATTTGGACGTATCGGTCGTAACTTCTTCCGCGCAGCGCTAACCAACCCAAATATCAATATCGTAGGTATCAATGACCTAACCGATAACGCTACTTTGGCTCACCTCCTAAAGTACGACTCAATCTTGGGTCGCTTAGGACTTGAAGTAAGCCACACCGAAGACACACTCACCGTTGGTGGCAAGACAATTAAAGTTTTCGCAGATCGCGATCCAGCAAACCTTCCATGGGCATCAGTTAAGGCAGATATCGTCATCGAATCTACCGGCCACTTCACAAAGGCAGCCGATGCCAAGAAGCACATCACTGCAGGCGCCAAGAAGGTAATTATCTCTGCACCAGCCACAGATGAAGACATCACAATCGTTATGGGCGTAAACCACGACAAGTACGACCCAGCAAACCACAACGTTATTTCAAATGCCTCATGCACAACTAACTGCCTTGCTCCGATGGCAAAGGTTCTGCAAGATAACTGGGGAATCGTTAAGGGCTTGATGACAACAATTCACGCCTACACAAACGATCAGGTAATTCTTGATTTCCCACATAAGGATCTGCGTCGTGCACGTGCTGCAGCAACAAATATGATCCCAACTTCAACAGGTGCAGCAAAAGCGATCTCACTCGTATTGCCAGAGCTAAAGGGAAAGCTTGATGGTTACGCAATGCGCGTTCCAGTCCCAACAGGTTCTGCAACAGATCTAACCGTTGAACTTGCTAAGGAAGCAACTGCTGAAGAAATTAACGCCGCAATGAAGGCTGCTGCCAACGGCGCGCTAAAGGGATTCTTAACCTACACTTCAGATCCGATCGTCTCTTCAGATATCGTCACCGATCCTTCATCTTGTATCTTCGATTCTGGTCTAACTAAGGTAATCGGAAACCAAGTAAAGGTCGTTGGTTGGTATGACAACGAATGGGGTTACTCAAACCGCCTCGTTGATCTTGTCGGCCTCGTCGGCAAATCTCTCTAGTTAATTTAGTTAACTAATGTCGCTTCAAAATTTTGATGTAGCCGGCAAGCGAGTATTCCTGCGCTGCGATCTCAATGTACCGTTGAAAAATGGCGAGATTACAGATGATGGACGCATCCGCGCCTCGCTGCCGACTATCAAAACACTTCTCGCAAAAGGTGCCAGTATCGTCATCGCAGCGCACCTCGGTCGGCCAAAGGGTGAAGCCAAACCAGAACTATCTCTGGCTCCCGTAGCAAAGCGTTTATCTCAACTGCTTGGCGCTCCGGTGCAATTTGCTGGAGCGGTTACCGGTAGCGATGTAACTTCTAAGGCCACCGCACTTAAAGCGGGCGAGATCTTGTTGCTAGAAAATATTCGTTTCTCCGCTGCTGAAACTTCCAAAGATGAGGCAGAGCGCCAAGTTCTTGCCAAAGAGTTGGCAGCACTTGCCGATGCTTATGTCGGAGATGGCTTTGGCGCAGTCCATCGTAAACATGCATCAGTCTTTGACCTTCCTAAACTACTTCCACACGTTGCCGGAACACTCGTTGCCGCAGAAGTTGAAGTTCTTAAGAAGTTAACCCAAAGACCAGAACGCCCTTACGGTGTAGTACTTGGGGGAGCAAAGGTTTCAGACAAGATCGGTGTTATCTCTAACTTGCTCGGCAAGGTCGATGTCATGGCGATCGGCGGTGGAATGGTATTTACCTTCTTGGCTGCACAAGGAAAAGAGATCGGAACATCTCTAGTTGAAACCGATCTCATTGAAACTGTTAAGGGTTTGATCAAGCAGGCTGCAGATTCTGGTGTGAAGTTAGTTCTTCCAACAGATATTTTGGTTGCACCAGCCTTTGCATCTGATGCACCAGCAACTTTGGTCAGCGCAGATGCAATTCCGGCTGATCAGATGGGACTCGATATTGGTCCAGATTCTGCGGCCGCGTTTGCAACAGCGATTCGTTCTTGTAAAACTGTTTTTTGGAACGGTCCGATGGGCGTATTCGAATTTCCTGCATTTGCTAGCGGTACCAAGGTTGTGGCACAGGCGCTTACTGAGGTTTCAGGCATCTCCGTAGTCGGTGGTGGAGACTCTGCCGCTGCGGTACGCGCACTTGGTTTCGCAGATTCAGCATTCGGATATATTTCTACCGGCGGTGGCGCATCACTTGAATACCTAGAAGGTAAAGAACTTCCCGGTTTAACCGCCCTAGATCTCTAAATTTTTACCACAATCTAAGTTAGAAGGAGTCGATAATGCGTAAGCCGCTAATGGCAGGTAACTGGAAGATGAATCTCAATCACCTCGAGGCGATTGCAGTTGCCCAGAAGCTTGTCTACTCACTTTCTGATAAAGATTACGATGCAGTTGACGTTGCGATCATCCCGCCATTTACTGATATTCGCTCAATCCAAACCATGGTCGATGGCGATCGTCTTCGCCTGCAATACGGAGCGCAGGATCTTTCCCCTGAAGCAAGTGGTGCATTTACCGGGGATATCTCCGGCTCAATGCTTGCCAAACTTGGTTGCACATTTGTTGTCATCGGTCACTCGGAACGTCGCGCTATTCACAATGAAGATGACGCGCTTATCAACCGCAAGATCAAAGCAGCACTCGCTAACGAGCTAACTCCTATCTTCTGCGTAGGTGAAGAACTTTCGATCCGCGAATCTGGCGCACATGTATCTCACGTAATTCGCCAAGTCCGCGCAGGTCTTGAAGGATTTACTAAGCCAGAACTTAAGAAGATTGTTATCGCCTACGAACCAGTTTGGGCGATCGGTACTGGAAAGACTGCAACTCCTGAAGATGCACAAGAAGTCTGCGCTGCTATTCGTGAAGAGATTCAAAGCATTGGATCTCCTGAAATCGCCGCAAATATGCGTATCCTCTACGGCGGATCAGTTAAATCCTCTAACGTTGTCGAAATCATGAAGCAGGTTGATGTTGATGGCGCCCTAATCGGGGGAGCGAGCCTAGATCCTGAGGAATTGGCCAAGATCGCCAAGTTCTACGCGGCTCCAAGCGCCTAAACTCGCACGTCGATCTAGTATCCTTACGCTCTATCTCCATCCACAACTTGAGGAGTTTTACACCGTGGCTCTAGCTCTATCTATCTTGCTTGTTATTACAAGCATCTTGATGATCCTGCTCGTTCTCCTTCACAAAGGAAAAGGCTCAGGCCTCTCCGATCTATTCGGAGGCGGCATCTCATCAAACTACGGCGGTTCATCTGTTGTAGAACGTAACCTCGATCGCATCACAATCGTTGTTGGCGGTATCTGGTTCGGCGGCGTTGTCGCACTCAGTCTTGTTTTGAAGGGTTAATCCATGGCAAGTGCAATTCGCGGAAGCCGTGTCGGCGCCGGCCCAATGGGCGAGGCAGAACGCGGAGATCAGATTGAACGCGCCACAGTTTCTTACTGGTGTGGCAATGGCCATGAAGTTCGTCCATCTTTTGCAGTCGAAGAGACTGTTGTAATTCCAGCAGAATGGGATTGCCCTAAGTGCGGTCTTCCAGCAGGACGCGATCGCAACAATCCACCAAAGGCAGTTGTAAATATTCCTTACAAGACACATTTAGCATATGTAAAAGAGCGACGCACAGATGCTGAAGGCGCAAAGATTCTTGAAGAGGCGCTGCGCAAATACCGTGGAGAAGATGAGTAAAGGAAATTAAAGGGCTTTAGCGGCTCTCAAAATTTGGTCGATACCCGCGCTACGTTCTGTGCAATGCAGGCGAAGCAGCGGGTATTTTCTTTTCGCCAAAGCGCGGTTATCACCGAGGGCCTGCGCCATTAGCAAAGTTCGGAAATCAAAGGGGCGTCCTGGAACTTCATAATTATTTATAGTCTCGCCAGTTATCTGTAAGAACGATCCGTTCTGTTGTCCGCCCTTATGGAATTGACCAGTGGAGTGCAAGAAACGTGGGCCCCAACCAAAACTAACGGGGCGTCCAGATTTCTCGGAAAGAATTGCACGAAGTTCTGTCAGTTTACTATCGCCGATGCGGTCTAAATAGGCAGTGATTGCTATATAACCATCAGCGTCGGTATTTGCGATGAGATTCTTTAATGATGCAACTAAGGTATTTCCATCGCCAAAAATCTCAACGGCTTCTTCGCTATTTTTGGCAGTGATGACGGGAAGTGAATTATTCCATTCCGCCAGTACCGCTGAAGTTGCTTCCTTTGCCTCAGTTACATTGGGTTGATTGAAGGGATCGATTTCTAGCGCTGCACCGAGTAACGCAGTTACCCATTCCCAGAATAAGAAATGCTCGCCCAGTTCTGCTTCAACTGTTAACTCTGCGCCAGGTGCAAAGGCAACAGAGAAGGCACCGCCCATAGCCGCTTCCTTGAAACCCTCTGTTGCAATCGGTAGCCGCCCTTGCTCTTTCTTGCCTGTTGATTCAGCGATTAACTGTTCGATCCAGTCAGATAGTCCAGGAAACTTTGAACCACTATCTGTGAAACCTAAGAATTGTTTGGCTTGAGTTAAAAGCAAATAAGCAACGTCAATGACCACCTCCGGATTGGTTTTCATCAGTTCGCGGCAATCACTTGCTTGATCAAGTAGTACGGACGCATCAACGCCCATCAACGCAGCAGGTGTTAACCCAAAAGCGGTTAACGCGCTAAAACGTCCGCCTACATTTGGATCAGCGTTGATAACTGTAAATCCAGATTTACGTACATCCTGATCTAGCGGTGAGCCTGGATCAGTTATAAAGACCATATGTTCAGTCGGATTTAACCCTGCGCTACTTAAATACTTCTCGAAGAAAGCGCGCTGTGAAGAAGTTTCAATAGTTGATCCTGATTTTGAGGCAACCAAGACCAACAACTCGCTCGCATCACCTTGCAGTGCACGATGCAGATAATCTGGATCAGTTGAATCCAAAATAAAAACTTTCTTCTTATAGGTCTGTGCGATTACTTCAGGGGCAAGAGAAGAGCCACCCATTCCGCAGAGAACTAGATCTGTTTTATCGCGAAACTTCGCGGCGAGAGCATCAAGGGCTGGGAGTAAAACTCGTGAACTCTGATCTAGGTCAACCCAATTTAAACGGATGGCAGCTTCGGCACTTGCTGCCGGACCCCAAGTATTTGCATCTTTAGCAGCGATACGAGGATGCGCTTTTGCCAACGCCAAGTATTTAGGATCGTTATGATCAATCTTAGATAGGGATGGTCCGCTTAATTTGATCATCGTTTTTTACTTCAGAGCGTTCTGGATTTTTGCGGCAATTACATCTGGGCCGAATCCAAATTCAGAAAAGAGCTTTCCAGCAGATGCTGAAGCCCCAAAGTGTTCTAGCGATATAGCGATGCCTGAATCACCGATGTAATCACGCCAACCTTGAGCAATGCCTGCTTCAATACTTACACGCAACTTGGCGGTTTTAGGAATCACCTGGCCTTGGTAGGTGGAATCACTCTCTTTAAACCATTCCAGGCATGGTGCGCTTACTACTCGAGTAGATATGCCTTTTTCTTCCAGAAGGCCTTGGGTAGCAAGTGCTACACCAACTTCAGAACCTGTTGCGATAAGAACCACATCGACTGAGCCCGAAGCTTCCTTCAAAATGTATGCGCCTTTTGCAACCAGTGTTACATCTCCATGTGTTGAGCGATCAACTACAGGCAAATTCTGGCGAGACAGGAGTAAGCCTGCAGGTTTGCGGCGTTGCAGAATCACCTTCCATGCCTCGCGAACTTCGTTGGCATCGCCTGGACGCACCACATCAAAGTTAGGAATCGCACGTAGCGCTGCCAAATGTTCAACCGGTTGATGCGTTGGACCATCTTCGCCCAGACCAATTGAGTCATGGCTCCAGATAAAGATAGATGCGATATCCATAATCGCTGCCAAGCGAACTGCTGGTCGCATGTAATCGCTAAATACGGCAAAGGTGCCGCCGAAACAGCGCGATAAACCATGCAAAGTAACCCCATTTAGAATCGAACCCATGGCATGTTCGCGAATGCCAAAGTGGATCATGCGCCCGTATGGATTTGCATTGGCCATCGCACTTCTTGCGGGGAGAAAAGAACCCGCGCTATTGATAACGGTGTTATTGCTTCCTGCCAGATCTGCAGAACCTCCCCAAAATTCTGGAAGCACCTTTGCAATAGCGGCAATCACATCACCGGATGCTTTACGAGTTGCGACATCTTTTCCTGGTGCAAAGACTGGTAAATCTTTATCCCAGCCAGCAGGAAGATCTTTAGATATCAAACGTTCCAGCAGCTTTGCGCGATCAGGGTTAGCCGCTTTCCAGGTTGCAAAGTTCTTATCCCAATCAGCACGCAGCGCAGCGCCGCGTTCTTTAACTTTTCGAACATGTGCCATCACATCTGCTGGCGCAGCAAAACTTTCTTCTGGATTTAACCCAAGGAGCACTTTCGTCGCTGCAATCTCTTCTGCGCCTAACGCCGAACCATGTGACTCTGCAGTGTTTCTTGCCTTAGGTGCGGGCCAAGCAATAACCGAGTTCATGCGAATCAAAGTTGGCTTGAGCGTCTCCTTCTCGGCAGCAACCATCGCTGCATCAAGTGCTGAAAGATCAACATCTCCATCAGATTTGGTAGGAACTTCAATTACGTGCCAGCCATAAGCGCGGTAACGCGCAGATACATCCTCGGTAAAGGCAACGTGAGTATCACCTTCAATCGAGATGCGATTGTCGTCATAGATCATCTTTAGATTGCCGAGTTCTTGTGTGCCGGCAAGTGAAGAAGCTTCACCGCTTACGCCTTCTTGTAAATCTCCATCGGAGCAGATAACCCAAATATTGTGATCGAAGATTGACTTTCCTGCAGGCGTATTTGGATCAAGTAAACCGCGCTCGTAACGCGCAGCCATTGCCATTCCGACGGCAGTTGCAACACCCGCACCGAGCGGACCAGTTGTCATTTCAACACCCGCTGTGTGTCCGTATTCAGGGTGGCCAGGTGTGAGCGAGTTCCACGTTCTAAATGTTTTCAGATCTTCTAACTCAATGCCGTAGCCACTGAAAAAGAGTTGAATGTAAAGAGTGAGTGAAGAATGGCCGCAAGAGAGTACAAAGCGATCTCGCCCCAACCAATTTGGATCGGCAGGATCATGTATTAGATGGTTCTGAAATAAGTTATAGGCAACTGGAGCAAGTGACATCGCGGTGCCGGGATGTCCGTGACCAGCCTTTTGGACTGAATCCATGGCAAGTGCGCGGGCAATGACCACAGCGCGATCATCTAATTTGGTCCAGTTCTTCATAGCCATCCCTTTTCTATCTTCCCAAAACTTTTCAATGAGCAAAACTAGTTAACGATGAGCGATCTGGTTACGGTAATTCGGATTCGCCACGCTGTGATCCAAACCAGAGTTGCACCCAGTAAATGTGCAGCCACAAGTATTTCAGGGATCCCGGTGAAGTATTGGATATAACCGATCGCGCCTTGGGCGAGGGCGATCGCTGTGAAAACTGTAATTCTTCGTACTAATTCCTTATCGCTTCGAACAAGTATGAAGAAAGCAGCGGTCAAGCCAAGGAGAGCAATGACCGCATCGGCATGTAGCCATGCAACGACGCGAATATCAAAGGCAAATCTTTGCGCCTTTTCGTCTCCCGCATGTGGACCAGATCCAGTGACGATTGTGCCGAGAATAATGACTACGAAAGTTAGACCAATATGCAATACAGATACTCGCTTGGTTAACTTGTCTAGATCCGTACGAGGGCGAGCGGAGAACTCCCTGCGGGAGTAAAGAGAGGCGGCACCTGCGATAAGAATGATTGAAAGTATCAGGTGGCCAGCAACAGGTAATGGATGCAAGTCAGTGAGAACCGTTATTCCACCTAGGACTCCTTGGCCAAGAATTCCAAGAACTTGTCCTAGCGCTAATGAACGCAGATCGCGGCGCTGTCGATAAAGCACATTAACCAGAACTGCTAATGCGATGGCAACTAGTGCAAACGTTAGTAAGCGATTTCCGAACTCGATCCAAGCGTGTAATTGACCTTCTGCTTGATGAGGTACTGGCGTATAGGAACCAGGTGTGCACTCTGGCCAAGTCGGACAGCCCAGCCCTGAACCAGTAATTCGAACCGCGCCACCGGTTAAAACCAAACCGGCCTGCAATGTAAGTAGCGCACCATAGAGAAATCTGCGCAGCTTCATGGCCTTAGCCTAAGACCGCGCGGGGAAAGAGGCGGCCTGTGTCGGGCTCTACAAGTGGCAAGAAGGCATGAATTAAGACACAATAGTGTTGTGAAAATCAAGGAGCGTCCAGATGTGATGGCAGGCGATGACCTGCGCACTCGCGATGCTGTTGCACGCTCAATCCTTGAAAATGGCCCCTCAACGGCTGTCGCCCTGGGCGAGCGCCTCGGTCTTACACCGGCTGGCATTCGCCGCCATCTGGACTTGCTTGTCGCAGATGGAATTCTTGAAGCGCGCGATCCGCGCATCGCTCCAGCTCGTGGTCGCGGCCGACCATCCAAAGTTTTTGTAATGACCGATAACGGGCGAGAGAAGTTCGAACATTCTTACGACGATCTTGCAGTTGCCGCACTCAAATTTATGTC
>CAZKNQ010000009.1:0-15208 GCA_964554225.1 uncultured Candidatus Planktophila sp. | reverse complement strand
CCATCGCCTCTTTTAGCCGCCGGACGCCGACGACCTTTGTCTCGCTCTCGCGATCCTTTGTTTCACGTGAATCAACCACGCGCCTATCTAAGCACCTATTACAGAGCCTTTACGTATAGAGATCACTCTGCCGAGCTCAATTCCTTCAAGTTTTATCTCGTGGAGCTCTGCGCCCTTAATTCCAACCATCTCTTTTGCCGCTGACTCCCCCTTCATCGCTAAAAGGGACCCTCCAGTTTTAACCATATGCCAGCTAATCTTCTTCAACTTCTCCATTGGGGCTACCGCACGGGCGGTAACAAAATCCGCGCTCTTCTTTACATCCTGGGCGCGGCCACGAATAACCGTGATTTCCACCCCGCCGGCTGCAATAGCGGCAACTGCCTCATTTAAGAACTCAACTCTGCGCTCAAGTGGCTCAATTAAGGTCACCTTTAAGTCAGGTCGGGCTAAGGCGATGACGATTCCGGGCAACCCTGCCCCTGAACCAATATCGAAGAGGGAGGCCCCCTGCGGCAAGAGTTGGGTTACGGGCAGGCAGTTAAAGATATGGCGCTCCCAGATCCGCTCACCTTCGCGAGGGCCAATTAGCCCCCGTTCAATACCTGCAGTTGTGAGAAATTCGGCGTAGGTGCGGATTGCCTCTTCTTGCCCAGGAAAGTATTGGGTCAACAATGTTTCACGTGAAACCCTTAAAGGATCTGACTCCGGCTGGAGATTTGTCATCTAGGTGGTTTGGGCGCTTTAGGCGGGATAGATGACTACGAAGCGGTTTGGATCTTCGCCATCTGATTCTGATGAGAGACCTAAGGTCTGGATCGTGTCGTGGATGATCTTGCGCTCAAAGGCGTTCATCGGGTCGAGTTTGATCGATGCCCCGGTGGTCTTTGCCTGCTCTGCCATCTTCTGGGCAAGGGCGGTTAGCTCCTTGCGGCGGCCTGAGCGGAATCCGTCGATATCGAGCATTAGCCGGCTGCGGTCGCCGGTCGCTGTCTGAACAGCTAGGCGAGTTAGCTCCTGGATTGCATCAAGGACTTCACCTTCCTGGCCGACTAAGTGGCGCAGTTTGCCGCCGACGATCGCCAGGCTGGCGCGGTCGTTTTCGACATCGATATCGATATCGCCATCTAGGTCTGCAATATCTAGCAACCCTTCGAGGTAATCGGCTGCGATATCACCCTCCTCTTCAAGGCGTGCGATTGTCTTTGGCGCCTTCTTGGTAGGGGTTCCGGCCTCAGCGGTCTCGTTCTCTAATACTTCAGTGGTCTCTTCGCTCATCTTCTCACTCCTTGTAGTTATGTAAAGTTATATGGGTCTTTTGATAGTTTTTGTACTTAAATGTCTTATTTATCGCTTCTTTTTCTTCTTTGGCTGCTTTCGTTGGCCTTTAACTTCGCCAACCTGATTCTCGTTATTTTCTGGGTTGGTTCCATCAAGAACTGTTCCGGTTGAGTCTTTTGAACCTTTTTTATCTTTCGCTGCCTTCTTCTTTTGTAGCTCTTCGTAGGCAGGTGAGCCAGGGGTTGGATTGCGTTTAATTACATAGAACTGTTGTCCCCATGTCCAGAAGTTTGTTGTCGACCAGTAGATCAAAACTCCAACCGGGAAGTTAACGCCAGATACCGCGAAAATTACTGGGAATAAATACAACATAATTTTCTGCTGTTGCAACATCATATTGTTGCTGGAATCCATCTTCGGCATTCCTTTTACCATCAACTGGCGTTGAGTTGTAAAAGTTGTAGCTGACATGATGAAAATCAAAATGACTGTAACTATCTTTACAGATGTGTCTGGTGAACCTAAGAAGGTCTGAGAAATCTTTGCACCGAAAAATGTTGCTTGGGCTGCACTTTCTAGATATTCACCCTTTAGGAAACCGCGCGCGATTGGCGCTGGTACCCCGGCATCAGTCTTTGCAGCGATTCCATTTAGAACCGTAAAGAGTGCGAAGAAGATTGGAGCTTGCGCCAAGATTGGAAAACATGATGCGAGTGGGTTTGTTTTATGCTCTTTGTAGAGCTTCATCATTTCTTCTGATTGCTTTTGGCGATCATCTTTATATTTAGTTTGGATTGCTTTCATTTGTGGTTGAAGTGCAGTAAGCGCACGTTGGCTTTTAATCTGCTTAACAAATAAAGGAATCAAAATAATACGAATTAAAATAACTAGTCCAACGATCGAGAGTGACCAGGTAACACCGCTATCTTTACCTAATATTGGAGAGAGCAGGTTATGGATTCCGACAATTACTCCAGATACAAAGTTATAGAGGGGGTTTAAAATAAAGCCCATTAGTTAGCTCCTACGCTGGTTTTCTCAGTGGTTTTATTGGTTTTTTGGAGGTTATTTAAAGAACTGTCTTTAACTGCATAATCAACCCCGCCATGTGACCATGGGTTACAGCGCACTAAACGCCAGAGCGCCATACCTATGCCGCGGATTCCGTAATGCGAAATTGCAGATGCGGCATATGTTGAACATGATGGGTAATACTTACAACGTGGTGCAAAAGATGGGGAGATCCATTTTTGATAGAAATTGATTACCGCAACTAATAATGTACGCATCTACTTCACAGCATTTCGAATTGAGCGTTCCAGTAATTTAGAGACAAGTTTTTCGACCTCTGAGAAAACATCGGTAGATGAGCCTTTGGCTAGGGCGCGAATTACCAAGAAAGAATTTTTTGGAAGTTTTGAAAGTTGTGGTGCTGCCGCATGACGAAGTTTGCGAGCTAAGGCATGGCGCGCAACTGAACCACCTACTCCTTTATTAACAATTAGCCCGAACTTTGGCGGGTTGGTTTCAGTTGTTGCAGGGTTGATGTAGAGGTATCCAACAAAGTGCTCTGAGGTAACGCGGGTTCCGCTCTTAGTTGTGCGAGCGAAATCGGCGGTTAAGTTTAAACGTGCGTTTTTAGGCAGCACGAGATTTTCCGGTGCGGCTCTATAACTTACGCAGAGAGACGAACGCGGCCCTTGGCGCGACGAGCTGAAAGAACTGCACGTCCTGCGCGAGTTGCCATGCGTGCGCGGAAGCCGTGCTTTTTGGCGCGGCGGCGAGTATTAGGCTGGAAGGTGCGCTTTGTCATGATGACTCCTCTTAAAACTTAAGTTGCGGCCAGTTTGGTTTGAGCGTGGGTGGGTTTTGACTGACCCAACCTGAGCGCAAACCAGTTTCTATGAACTCTTCATAAATACGGGGGAAGCGAGGAGGTAACGGTAGAGGTGTGGATAGAGTCGGGTCAAACTGGATCCTGGGTTGAGGGTTGTGGATAACCGCTTGCTTTTCTTTGGAAAGAGCCCTACTTTTCACCTCTGTCCACAGGCATCCGTCAAAGTGGCTCTAAATGAAGGCTAAAGCCCTACTTTAGACCACAGCCTGTGGATAACATTGTGGATAGTCCAAGGGGGCCATTATGGCAGTAGTTGAGATTGAACTCGCCGATCTCTGGGACCGGGTTATCGAGCATGTCTCACTTGGAGAACCGCAACATCGCGCCTTTTTAACAATGACTAAGCCCCTTGGGTTGATCCAGAGCGATGGTGGAATCACAAACCTCCTTGTTGCCGCCCCAAATGTTTTTGCAAAAGATGTTCTTGAGTCTCGACTTCGCGTTGTTGTAAATGAAGTCCTGACTCGCGAACTTGGCGATAAAACAAATATCGCTGTGATGGTCGATGAATCACTTGAACTTGCAGATCACCCGGCGCCAGCAGTTGTTGTTGAAGCAGCTCCGTCCCGACCAGGAACTGGCCGCGACAACACTGAAACTGGCAGTAGAAAAAACGATGAACTTTCTCAGTTAAACCCACGTTACATCTTCGAAACTTTTGTTATTGGTGCATCAAACCGTTTTGCTCACGCGGCAGCGGTTGCAGTAGCCGAAGCGCCAGCAAAGGCTTACAACCCGTTGTTTATCTACGGAGAATCTGGCCTTGGAAAAACCCACTTGTTGCACGCTATCGGGGCTTATGCCAAAGAACTTTACGGCAGTGTTCGAGTTCGCTATGTGTCATCTGAAGAATTTACCAATGATTTTATTAACTCTATCCGCGACGATAAAGCATCTGCTTTCCAACGCCGCTACCGCGACTTAGATGTTCTACTTGTCGATGATATTCAATTCTTGGAAAATAAAGAACGCACCCAGGAAGAGTTCTTCCACACCTTTAATACGCTTTATAACGCTAATAAACAAATAGTTATCTCATCTGATCGCCCACCAAAACAATTAACTACTTTGGAAGATCGCCTACGATCTCGTTTCGAGTGGGGTTTAATTACGGATATCCAACCGCCAGAACTAGAAACTCGTATCGCTATTCTGCGCAAGAAAGCTGCGCAAGATAAATTGAATGCACCCGATGATGTTCTCGAATATATCGCGAGCAAAATCTCTACAAATATCCGCGAGCTCGAAGGTGCGTTAATTCGTGTTACCGCTTTTGCAAGTCTTAACCGGCAAAGCGTTGATTTAGGTTTGGCGGAAATTGTTCTTAAAGATCTAATCCCTAGTGGCGCTGGTCCAGAAATCACCGCGCCAACAATCATGGCCCAGACCGCCGCTTACTTCAGTTTGACGATCGATGATCTCTGTGGAACCTCACGTTCTCGGGTTTTGGTGAATGCTCGCCAGATTGCGATGTATTTATGCCGTGAGTTAACCGAGCTTTCACTGCCGAAGATCGGCCAAACTTTTGGCGGCCGCGATCACACAACCGTTATGCACGCCGACCGGAAGATCCGTCAGTTGATGGCTGAACGCCGGTCTATCTACAACCAAGTCACAGAGCTAACCAACCGAATCAAATCCCAAAATAGGGGTTAGGCGCTTTGTCCGATTTTCTACCTTTTGGGGTGCTTACCCCCAACTGTGGAGAAATTGTGGATAACGGTGGATTTCAGAGGTAAATCTGTGGTTAAAACCAAGTTTTAAAACTTTAATTTTTTGGAAGAGGGGTGGGCGTGGTGAGAAAATCGGTTGATACACACAAAAACGCTGGGTTTATACACAACTTGCCAACAGGTAAAAAAGCCTCTGAGCAGGACTTTCTTTGCTTATCCACAGATATCCAAGGTGGTTACTACTACTACCTATATATACAAGAAACCCGCTCCCAAGCGAACCCCACAACCTTTCTCAATTTGAAAGGCGAGGTTGGTAAATCCCAACTAACAAAAACCGTAGGTGCTGTGCAAGACTTTCAACTAAAGAAAAAGAGGGTTAAGGCGTGAAATTCACTGTAGACCAAGGCGCACTTACAGATGGCGTCAACTGGGTATCCCGGAGCCTTTCGACCCGCCCAATTAAAACCGAGCTGCTAGGAATCGTTATCGATGCCACCGGCGATGAAGTAATCCTCTCTGGTTCAGATTTAGAAACCTCAAGTAAATCTTTCTTTAAAGCAGATATATCACAACCAGGAAAAGTATTAGTTCCTGGAAAATTACTCGCAGAAATTTCCCGTTCGCTTCCAAATAAGCCAATCACAATTGCTTTAGACGGTTCTCGCGTTCTTGTTACTTCAGGCTCTGCGAAATTTACTCTTCCTACTCTCTCAATATCTGAATATCCAAACCTTCCTGAACTTCCAGAGACAACCGGAGTTGTTGCAAGCGACGTTTTCGCAACCGCAGTTGCTCAAGTTGCTATTGCTGCTGGGCGCGATGACTCACTACCAACACTAACTGGCGTGCACATTGAAATAAACGAAGAGACTGTCACACTGGCTGCAACAGACCGCTATCGTTTAGCGGTTCGCGAATTTAATTGGCAACCAACAACACCCGGCGTTTCAACAACATCACTATTGCGCGGTCGCACAATTGCAGACGCCGCCAAATCTTTAACCGGTTCAAAAAATGTAGCTTTATCTTTCGCACCAACAACTAGCAACGACCGCCTAGCAGGATTTTCCGGCGAAGGTAAGTCAATGACATCGCGTATGTTGGACGGAACATTTCCCCCATACCGCCATTTGTTGCCACAAGAAGTAACAACCACCGCGATTGTTGAAGTTGCACCTTTCTTAGATTCAGTCCGCCGCGTTGCTCTCGTTACCGATAAAACAGTTCCACTCCGCCTTGAATTTGCAAACAACACCGTCTCACTCGAAGCCGGCGCTGGTGAGGAAGCACAAGCAACTGAAGCTATTGAAATTTTGTTAAACGGCGAAGCGATCTCCATCGCCTTCAACCCCGTTTTCTTAGCTGATGGTTTACAAGCCGTTGGGACATCATTTGTACAAATTTCATTCACTGGTTCAAATAAACCAGCGATCCTTATGGGCAAATCAGAGCGCGATGGCAAGGTAATCGAAAATTATCGCTACCTCTTGATGCCGATGCGCTACGCCTCTTAAGGCCCTTTAAGTGCGCGTTAAAAAATTAGCGCTGACTAATTTCCGCTCATATAAATCACTCGAGCTAGAGCTAAATCCTGGACCAACAACCTTTATCGGCAACAATGGTTCTGGAAAAACAAATATCGCCGAAAGTTTGATCTATCTGGCATACCTTTCTTCGCACCGCGTCTCTCAAAACCTCCCACTTCTACATCTCGGCACCGATCAAGCGATTATTCGCGCCGAGATTGAGCGCGATGACCGCACTTTGCAGGTAGACCTAGAGATAAATGCCAGTAAAGCCAACCGCGCGCGGTTAAATCAAAACCCAACCAAATCACAACGCGAGATTCTGGGCGCCCTGCAAGTTATCTACTTCTCACCCGAAGATCTAGATTTAGTGAGAGGTGAACCAACTCATCGCCGTGATTTTCTAGACAAACTTTTAATTATGCGCAGCCCCCGTCTTGCCGGAGTTATCTCTGATTATGACCGCGTTGTAAAACAACGCAACACCTTGCTAAAAACTCGTTCTCCCGAAAACGCCCTAGCGCCATGGACAGAACAGTTAATTAGCCTTGGTGCGCAATTAAGTGCGGAAAGAATTGCGCTAGTTGAAGAGCTAAATCCATATGTGGCTGCAAACTATGCCAACTTAAATGAGGTAAAACCTGCATCTATCGCCTATAAATCAACAACCTATGGCTTAACTACAAATACCGACGAAAATATCCAAACTTTAACCACACGCCAATTAGAAGTAGCCCGTCAAGAAACCGAACGCGGAGCTTCGCTAATTGGTCCACACCGCGATGACTTGCATCTACAACTCGGAGATTTTCCCGCAAAAGGTTATGCCAGCCATGGCGAATCCTGGTCGATGGCTATTTCTCTTCGCATTGGATCTTTTAACTTACTAAAATCCGAAGGCGCAGAACCTATTTTAATTCTTGACGATATCTTTGCTGAACTAGATACCACTCGCCGTGCACAACTAACTTCGGTAACAAAAATGGCTGAACAAACAATTATTACCGCAGCGGTTGAAAGCGATCTCCCATCAGAGTTATTATCAAGTAAGTACTACGTGTCTTCAGGTGCGGTAAGTAAGGAAAGGGCAACAGATGTCTAAACGCGACCTTGCCCTAGATTTGTTTCGTAGCTATAAAACTGGATTTATTAAGAAAGCCAAAGTTGTTGAAGAACGCACCTCAAAACCTGGGGACCCAACCTTAATCAATGAAGTAATCGAAGATTTAATTTCCCAGCGCGATTGGCATTTAGGAATTGCTGAAGGAACGCTATTTTCAAATTGGAAATCAATCGTTGGCGATGAGATCGCCTCACACACAACACCGTTGTCACTTCTGGAAGGAGCGTTACTTGTGCAGTGTTCATCAACTGCATGGGCCACACAACTAACCGCAGTTGGTTTAGATCTTCTTCACTCGGTTCAAAAAAGCGCCCCCGATGCTGGTGTGCAATCTTTAAACTTCATCGGGCCACAGGCGCCATCCTGGAAACGAGGGCTTAGAACCATTAAAAACGAACGCGGCCCGCGAGACACATACGGCTAAAAAAGCACCTAACCCACTAGGAACCCTCACCCCTGTGCGGAAAACCGCGCATTACCCACATCTAAGGCTTATTGTGGCTAGCGCCTTTTCCATTTACCGATAGGATTACAAGGCTTAGTTAAGGAATTCCCCTTCTAGGTGCCTTTTAAGACCTGAACCCGATTTTGCGAAGGAGCCTTTAGTGTCCGAAAAGACCAGTGGTTACGACGCTAGCTCGATCACCGTCCTTGAGGGCCTCGACGCTGTTCGCAAACGCCCCGGAATGTATATCGGCTCAACTGGCGAACGCGGCTTACACCACCTGGTTTATGAAGTCGTAGATAACTCCGTCGATGAAGCGCTCGCAGGATATTGCGATGAAATCAATGTGACTTTGATGCCCGATGGCTCACTGCAATGTATCGACAACGGCCGCGGCATCCCAGTTGATATCCACCCAGTTGAAAAGAAACCTGCACTCGAAGTTGTTCTTACAGTTTTACACGCCGGCGGAAAATTCGGAGACGGCGGTTATTCGGTCTCTGGCGGTCTGCACGGCGTAGGTATTTCTGTTGTTAACGCGCTTTCCACTGATCTTTCTGTTGATGTACAACGCGATGGTTTTCACTGGTCACAAAGTTACAAACTTGGTGTTCCAACCGCGCCGGTTAAAAAAGGCGAAGTATCAACCAAAACTGGCACAACCGTTCAATTCTGGCCATCTGCCGAAATCTTTGAAACTACAGATTTTTCATTTGAAATTCTCTCTACCCGTTTCCGCGAAATGGCATTCTTAAATAAAGGCTTACGTTTAACCCTTACCGATCTACGCCCTGGCCATGTTGATGAAAAAGGCGAGCCCCTATATGTAAATTACAAATATGATGGCGGAATAGCAGATTTCGTAAAACACTTAAATTCAACGCGTGGCGAAACCCACAAGTCAATTATCTTCTTCGATGCCGAAGATAAAAAAGCCAAACTTTCACTTGAGATTGCCATGCAATGGAACGCCGGTTTCTCTGAATCTGTCTACACCTTCGCAAATACAATTCATACCCATGAAGGCGGAACCCACGAAGAAGGTTTCCGCACCGCACTAACATCTGTTGTAAATAAATTTGGCGAAGAGGCGGGATTCATCCGCAAAAAAGAAGATCGCTTAACTGGTGATGATGTCCGTGAAGGTTTAACTGCCATTGTTTCTATCAAACTTGGTGAACCACAATTTGAAGGCCAAACAAAGACAAAACTTGGCAACACCGAGGCAAAATCATTTACCCAAAAGGCTGTCAATGAATTTTTAACCCAATGGTTTGAACAGAACCCACAAGAAGGAAAAGATATTGTTCGCAAAAGCATCGATGCCGCCGCCGCTCGTGTTGCAGCCCGCAAAGCTCGCGATCTATCGCGCAACCGCAAAGGTTTACTAGAAGGCCGAGGTATGCCCGGCAAGTTGGCCGATTGCCAATGGACCGATCCATCTAAGTGTGAGCTCTATATCGTTGAAGGTGACTCTGCCGGCGGTTCTACAAAAGGTGGACGCGATTCGCGCAACCAAGCGGTTCTGCCAATTCGTGGAAAAATTCTTAACGTTGAAAAAGCACGCATTGATCGCGTCTTACAGAACAATGAAGTACAAGCGCTAATTACTGCACTTGGTACTGGTGTTCACGAAGATTTCGATATTGAAAAACTTCGTTATCACAAGATTATTTTGATGGCTGATGCCGATGTTGATGGCCAACATATCCGCACACTTCTTCTAACCTTGCTATTTCGCTTTATGCGCCCATTGATTGAAAAAGGTTTTGTCTACCTTGCTCAACCACCACTTTATAAAATTAAATGGGGTGGAAAAGATGAAGTCGAGTACGCATTCTCTGACCGCGAACGCGATGGCATGATCAAGATTGGTTTAGAAGCCGGCAAACGTCTACCTAAAGACGACGGAATTCAACGCTTTAAAGGCCTTGGTGAAATGCCCGCAAAAGAACTCTGGGATACAACAATGGATCCCGAGCACCGCGTGCTAATTCAAGTAACCCTTGAAGATGCATCGGCAGCCGATGATCTCTTCTCTGTTCTTATGGGTGAAGATGTTGAACAACGCCGCGCATTTATTCAACGCAACGCTAAAGACGTTAGATTCCTGGATATTTAGGGATATTTAGATGGCTGACGATAAGAAATCAAAAGATATTAACCCGGTCGATCGCACCGGAATGGTTAACCCTGGCGATGATTTCGATCGCGTTGAAACCGTAGACCTCCAGGTCGAAATGGCGCGTTCATATCTTGACTATGCAATGTCAGTCATTGTTGGTCGCGCACTGCCAGATGTTCGCGATGGATTAAAGCCTGTTCACCGTCGCGTTCTTTACGCGATGTACGACGCTGGTTATCGTCCAGATAAGGGCTACTACAAATCTTCACGCATCGTCGGTGACGTCATGGGTAATTACCACCCGCACGGTGACACCGCGATCTATGACACCGTTGTTCGCTTAGCCCAGCACTGGTCTCTGCGCTATCCATTGGTGGACGGCAATGGAAACTTTGGTTCTCCCGGCAACGATCCAGCTGCAGCAATGCGTTACACCGAAGCTCGCCTGTCTCCTATCGCGATGGAGATGATGCGCGATATAGATGAAGACACTGTTAATTTCTCACCAAACTACGACGGCCGCTCACAAGAGCCAGATGTTTTACCAAGTCGTTTTCCAAATCTTCTTGTAAATGGTTCTGCCGGTATCGCAGTTGGTATGGCGACAAATATTCCGCCACACAACCTGCGCGAAATCACCGAAGGCGTTATCTACGCACTTAAAAATCCAGATATCAAACCCGAAGATTTATTAACTGAACTTCTAAAGATTGTTAAAGGCCCAGATTTCCCAACCAAGGCTTTAATCGTTGGACGCACCGGAATTGAAGAGGCTTACCGCACAGGCCGGGGCTCAATCACAATGCGTGCAGTTGTGCAGGTTGAAGAAATCAACAAACGCACCTGTCTTGTAGTTTCTGAACTTCCTTACCAAGTTAACCCAGACAACCTTGCTCTTAAGATCGCCGAGCTAGTTAAAGATGGCAAAATTAAAGGCATTGCCGATGTGCGCGATGAAGGCAACGAACGCCTTGGCCAACGTCTAGTAATCGTTCTTCAATCATCTGCAATTCCTAAAGTTGTTTTAAATAACCTTTACAAACAAACTCAACTACAAGATACCTTTGGCGCAAATATGTTGGCACTTGTTGATGGCGTGCCACGTACCCTGCGTTTAGATGAGTTCATCAAGTTCTACATCCAGCACCAAGTAGAAGTAATTATTCGCCGTACCAAATACCGTTTGGCGGAAAAAGAAAAACGCGCCCACATCTTGCAGGGCTACCTCAAAGCACTCGATGCCCTTGATGCGGTTATCGCTTTAATTCGCGCATCTACAACACCTGAAGAAGCGCGCACTGGTTTGATGAAGTTACTTGATGTCGATGAAGTTCAGGCAAATGCAATTCTAGATATGCAACTTCGCCGTATTGCAGCCCTTGAGCGCCAGAAGATCAACGATGAATACAACGGGCTCATGGCCGACATCGTTGAATTAAATGAAATCTTGGCCAGCGAGGCAAAACAGCGCCAAATAATCATTTCCGAGCTCACCGACCTCACTGCAAAGTATGGAGATGAACGCCGCACCCAAATCGTTGCCAGCGAAGGTGATTTCTCTGCCGAAGATCTAATTCCCGACCAAGATGTGGTTGTCACAATTACACGTGGTGGTTACGCAAAACGCACCAACGCAGATCTTTATAAATCGCAACGTCGTGGTGGCCGTGGCGTAAAAGGTGCAGCGCTAAAACAAGATGACGTTGTCGATCACTTCTTCGTAGCCAGCACGCACGACTGGTTACTGTTCTTTACCAACCAAGGCCGTGTCTATCGTGCCAAAGTTCACGAACTTCCAGACGCCGGTCGCGATGCACGCGGACAACATGTTGCAAATCTGATGGCTTTCAAACCGGACGAGTTAATTGCCCAAGTTTTGTCATTTAAGGATTACACCGCATCCCCATATCTAGTCCTTGCAACTAAAACTGGTTTGGTTAAGAAGACTCCACTTACTGAATACGACTCACCTCGCACCGGTGGACTTATTGCAATCTCACTAAAACCTGGTGACGAAGTTGTATCTGCAGCACTCGTTAACAAAGGTGACGAACTACTTCTTGTATCCAAGAAGGCGATGTCACTTCGTTTCGCTGCAGATGACGAATCGCTTCGCCCAATGGGTCGCTCAACCAGCGGTGTTATCGGAATGAAGTTCCGCGCTCATGATGAACTACTGACAATGGCGCGCATCGATTCACAAACAGCAACGGCATTTGTATTTACTGCAACCGATGGCGGTTATGGAAAGAAAACACCTCTTGATGAATATCGTTTACAAGGTCGCGGTGGAATCGGCATCAAAGCTGCCAAAATCGATGAAAATTCACGTGGTTCACTCGTTAGCGCACTAGTTCTCGCTGACACAGATGAAATCTTGGCGATTACATCTGCTGGCACCGTTATGCGCACACCAGCTGCTGAGGTCCGCCAGACCGGCCGCGACTCAATGGGTGTTCGCTTGGTAAACCTCGATGAAGGTGTCTCATTGGTCTCGGTTACACAGAACCAGGAAGATGAGATTTCCGCGAAATAACGCTACGCTTTCGCCTTCTGCGCTAAGGCGTGCGTTTTGGTCTCTTGGACAAGTTCAAGTAACCTAGCGCTTCTGCATTAAAGAGAAATCTTTCTTGCGGGCCCATAGCTCAGCCTGGTTAGAGCGCTTCCCTGATAAGGAAGAGGTCGGTGGTTCAAGTCCACCTAGGCCCACCCGTTCTAATACGGGGACCTAGCTCAATTGGTAGAGCACCGCCTTTGCAAGGCGGGGGTTAGGGGTTCGATTCCCCTGGTCTCCACAAATTTTAATTTTGGAACTAGATAAACCCTTCTCCACACTCCTGATTACATACATTCACATAAACGATTGGCTACAAACATGTCATCAACAGCAACTCTTCACACAACACTCGGCGACATCGTTATCGAGCTCTACCCAAATCACGCACCAAAGACAGTTGCAAACTTTGTTGAACTTGCAACCGGTGCAAAAGAGTGGACCGATCCACGCACCGGCAAAAAGACAACCGAGAAGTTGTATGACGGAACAATTTTCCACCGCGTCATTTCAGGTTTCATGATTCAAGGTGGAGATCCTCTTGGCAAAGGCTTTGGCGGACCTGGTTACCAATTCGCTGACGAATTCCACGGCGAACTCCAATTTGATGCCCCATACATTCTTGCAATGGCTAACTCAGGACCAGGAACAAATGGATCACAGTTCTTTATTACTGTTGCACCAACAACTTGGTTAAACCGCAAGCACACCATCTTTGGAGCAGTTAAAGATGCTGCTTCTCAGGCAGTTGTAGACAAGATCGCAACAACACCGACAGGTGCACAAGATGTTCCTGTTACACCAGTTGTAATCAATAGCGTCACAATCGCTTAACTTTTAACTATGTACCAAATGAAGCGTTCTGCAACGCTCTCATTAATTACATTAATTTCCGGCGCGTACTTATTAAATCTGGTCTACCCAGAGTTTTACGATTACACAGCGCTCTTTCGCCCATTTGTAGATTCCGGCGAATACTGGCGACTCTTTACCGTAGCTCTTGTTCACGGTGGACTCACACATTTATTTTTTAATATGTTCTCGCTTTTAGTTTTGGGAAATCCCATCGAGGCAGCTCTCGGCAAAGCGCGATTTCTTGTAATTTTCTTTACATCGCTTTTAACCGGTTCACTCGCTTCGATCTACCTAACCAATGAGCTCTACGTTTCTGTTGGCGCATCTGGTGCAATCTTCGGTTTATTTGGAGCCTTCATCGCCCTGCGCAATCGCATCAACGAGGGCGCGCGCGACATCTATATAATCGTTGGACTTAACTTCGTATTCGGCTTCATCCTGGGCGGCGTCGACTGGCGCGCCCACCTTGGAGGCCTTGTTGGGGGCTACCTAACTACCGCGGTACTGCTTCGAATTACACGCGTGTAATTCCTCCACACCTGTGGATGTAGCTTGTGGATAACTCAAACCTTTAGCTTGAAGCCTTTCGGGCATTTAGGTTTCTCAGCGGTGACTTTCTTTATGGTCTTTCCTTTAACACAAGAAATAGTTTTCTTAATCGGAACAACTGCCACCGCGACCGGCTTTGATTCCTGAACTAACTTAAAAGCAATCGTTGGACTTGAATAATGGAAATTGGCAGAGAATAAGATGTAATTCTTTCCATCGAATTTACCTGAAACTGTTAAAACTTCCACCCCGGTCTCTGCGGGGTAGGAAATACTCATTTGAGCAACAGCCTGCTTGCTTAAATCAATTCCCCAAAGACATTGCCCCATTTCCTTGGAGATGGTCGCTTCAAAATAACCTTTATTTAATTCACCAGCAACCGTAAAGTGTGGAGCGGTCAAACCAACCTCAACACTTTGATTAGCGGCATTCCAAACAGGAAGATCTTGATAAATCGAATTAGATAAAACCGATATAAAAGGGATATTTGAGCATTTACCTAGTTTCGCAGATTGAATACTTCGTTGCCCAACTATCCAAAAATTAGATTGATCTGCTTCAAAATCAGCATATTGAGAAGTTTTCATTGGTGTCGGAACTTGGGGAGAAAATAACGAACGTTGCAATTTTTGAGGCGAGAAAATAACAGATAAAGTCTTGTAACCTTGCTTTTGAGATCCCAATTCTGTAAATGAAACGTTCTTAACGCTACCCAAAATTGCGGATGAGACAAAATCTAATGGAACTCTCATGGCAATCTTGAAAGTTACTTCTGTATCAAAATTGAATGCCCGATAACAAAGCTCAGGTTTACTAATTTCCCCGCACAATGTTTGTGAACCACGCCTAGATAGATCCATGAGTTGGTTTTTGTAATCTGCTTCAGTTCGAATTAACCAAGACGGCTCAATTACAACCTGAATTTCTTCTAGCCCTACAAAACAAACTTCGAAATTGCATGTTTCTGAGCCGAAAGGTCGGTAAACAATCCTAGGAATTACGCGATTTCCCGAAGAACCCTCAAAAGAGAACCCAGGAAGAACCCATTCCTGGTAAGCCTCAGCGCTTTTTCCAGAACCAAGAACTTGAGTCGTCGAAGGTTTTGATACGGAAGCCGTCAGTCCACCTTTTCCAGTCGCAGAGATGCTCTCAATACAAGCTCTATCTGAGACGGTTT